>CANRBB010000022.1 GCA_947628745.1 uncultured Bacilli bacterium
TACATACATAACTTATTCAATTCTAATTTAATGGTTAAGTTAGATATACTTGTTCTTAAACTATGAATAGAATTTTTCCATTCTATATTTTATTAGGATAAAATAATTAATTAACTGATTTGTAACTGTAACTTAATACAATATATCAGTCTTTAAAACATCTATCGCAGGACGAAAACCGTGATAGCTGGTGATATTGGCAGAGTTGCCATTCATACGACAATCGTAGCCACTTGCACTCCAAATGTTGTAAGAGTCGACAGACCGTGCAGACTCTGTCCACCACCCATAAGGTAAACTACTAGTAGTATATTTGGTATTTTCCAATAAGTATTCACAAGTGCCTAATTCTCCTGTTTTATAACTACCCACCGTTATTCCACAAGCTTCATTTATCTCTTGAACAGTTAATAGTCGTGCAGATCTATCAATATAAGTAAATGTTCCTAAAGTTCCACCAACAGTAGTATTTCCTGCTCTTTCATTTAGCAATTGTCTTATTTTGTTTAACAATGTTACTTTGCTCCACTGACTTGTACTTGGTAACTCTGCATAACCGTTTACAGGTCCATGCCAATTTTCATTACTGACATCATACGCAAATGTTGCCTTATTATCAGGAACTCCTGCTTTTACATTATTATAGTAAATTAAGGTAGCATATTTGTCATTAAAAGTCTTAGTAATTGTATCATAGTAATCACTGACATAATAAAATCTTTCTGTGTTACTATTATATACTCCATCACCATCTACATCACAGTCAAAGGCATCACCTGATTTTAGTTCACCACTAGTGCCACAGTTTCCATAAACAATATTTTCACCTTGTTTATGCCCAGCACCACTACAATAATAAGAACTATTTGATTGATTACATACTTCTGTATGTAGTTTCTCAGCCCTTTTACATAGCTTACCATCTGGTACAACAACACCTAGATTCTCTTTACATATAATTAAATCAGGCTTTACTGTGACATTACCGCTTATTCCCAGTGTTTTAGATAAATATGAATAACCTATTCCCATTATCGTAAACAAAACTAATACTACGATTATCATTATTTTATTTATTTTTTTCTTTCTCATCAGTTAATTCCTCCACTTTTATACACTATGAAAACAACAAAAGTGACTATTTTTTAATAAAGAGCATTAACAACGTTTTATCTTTCATATTGCACTTTCTATTATTTACTCTCGTTTTTATTATACCCCCCCCCCGTATTGATTTTGCAAGAAAAAATTGCAGAAGAGATGTAAATTTGCAAGCTACGACTTAATACAAAATATTAGTTTTTAAAACGTCGATGGCGGGACGAAAGCCGAAGGCGCTCGAACGGTTCGCATCGGCGCCACCCACGTGGCGGTTGTAGGCGTCCACTTCCATGGCTTTGACAGAATCGGCAGAAAATGCAGACTCTGTCCACCAATAATAAGCATTAGAAAGGCTTGAATACTCTGTATTCTCAAATAAATATTCACAGGTATCCAATTCTCCTACAGTAAATGTACCAACCGTTATATTACAGCCTTGGTTTATTTCTTGAACAGTTAACAATCTAGCAGCTTTATCAGTATAAGTAAATATTCCTAAAGTATGAGAGCCATTACCCGTAGTTGCTTCTCCTTTTTCATTCAACAACTGTCTAGTATCTTGTAACAATGTTACTCTACTCCACTGACTCGTACTTGGTAACTGTTCGTACCCAGTTACAGGTCCATGCCAATTTTCGTTGCTATAATCATACGCAAATGTTGCCTTATTATCAGGGACTCCAGCTTTCACATTACTATAATAAATTAAAGTAGCATAATCACTATTAAATGATTTAGTTGTCGTGTCATAGTAATCGCTTACATAATAAAATCTTTCAGTTTCACTATTGTAGACACCATCTCCATCGACATCACAGTCAAAGGCATCCCCTGACTTTAGTTCACCACTAACACCATAATTTCCATAAACAATATCATCACCTAAATTATATCCAGCACCACTACAAAGAAAGATCTTATTTGATTGATTGCATGTTTCAGTATGGAGCCTCTCAGCCCTTTTGCATAATTTAGGTTTTACTGTAACATTGCCACCTACTCCTAGTGTCTTAGATAAATATGAGTACCCTATTCCCATTATCATAAACAAAATTAATACTACTATTATCATTATTTTATTTATTTTTTTCTTTCTCATCAGTTAATCCTCCACTTTTATACACTATGAAAACAACAAAAGTGACTATTTTTTAATAAAGAGCACTAACAACGTTTTATCTTTCATATTGCACTTTCTATTATTTACTCTATTTCTATTATACCCCCCCCCGTATTGATTTTGCAAGAAAAATTGCTAAAAAAATATAGTATGGACTTGTAAGTTAAAGTAAACAAAAACAAAAATCATAATTATCTTAAGATAAATAGATAATTACGATTTCTTATTTTCATACACATATAAACACATATAAAATCTAAAACCAAATATAGCCATAGCTAGCAAACTTAAACTACTTCATATCTCACATATTAGCTTTCTTCGCCACGACCTCATTACTATTTTGAGCCAGGCTAGACTCATTCAGCATCTTGTCTAATTCATCACCACATCTAGCTTCCTTTTCTCTTCGGTATCTTTTTTCAAATCTCTTTTGAAGCTCATTATCATTCATATATTTAATATCAGGATCATTCTCATCAAAAAGGAAATCAGAATCAAGAACAACTAACTCACCCTTCTTTAAAGAATCATCACCTCTTTTTTCCGAAAGCTCTAATACATCATCCTCGGGACTTAATTCCTCTCTCCAACTAATAACATTATCTTTTAATAAATATCCTGCATTTCTTGTTGCTACATCCGTCCATATTATATTTAAATCTCTTAATTTCTTATATAATTGATATAAATCTTCTTCCTTAATACGTCCAGTCGCAACTCTTTCCGTGACCTCCACAAATACCTTATCTCCATCAAGATTTACACCTTTCCTTAGTAAAGGCTTTATTATATAAGGATTATTAGGAAACCTTTCTGTACCTCTAGACAACGATATTTTTAATATCTTATCCTTAATTTTATAGACACTAGAGAAAGTGCCAGAAGATAAATAGTCTAACTTTGATATAGGTACATGTTCATTTTCACATATATCTTTCACCAATAATTCTAAAAATTCAGTTAACTCTTTTCTATCTTTTTTTTCAGATTGTCTAAATACCCTATCAACAATAGAATTTATTATCTTCCTAGGATGATTGTCAATATAAGAATTTATTTTTTTTAAAGAGTCTGGATTATTTCTAATAACTTTTCTTAAACTAATTAAATCAGTAACATTTTCTGCAAATGACTCAACGTTTTGTTCAATAAATTTTACATCTTCACTATTTAAATCGAATAACAAGAAATCAATGTCTAATTTTTTCTCAAGAGCTAAAGACAAAAACGTATGTTTTTGATTGTCCTCCATTCTAACAAATAAATTACTATAACAAAAAGAATCATTTATATTTAAATCAGTAATAGTATCTAACATCCTGTAACTAAATATATCGCTTCTTTTAATACATGAAGTTTCATCTAATGACGAATATAATGAATTAAGTAAACCGTCTACATGGTTTGGGAATCTAAAACAATGTAAATAATGTGATAAAGTATGTAAAAAGTTTTCATTATCATGTATAGCATTATATCTAATCCAATCATCATTATATAGATTAGTATATTTTAACACTTTGTCCAAATTATCTATAAAATACTTAGCATTTCTTCTTTTAAGCGGAGATTTAAGTAATGTTTCCTCATAAAGTTTATGAAAATGAGCAAATTCTCCATCATAATAATCTATATCATGTGTCTTTTCATATTCTTCTTGGAACCTAATTATTTTATTAAATACATTATCTAATCTCATACTGCACCCTCTTTTGAATTTAAAACAAATCTGAGTATATGCCCTTAATATAAACTTGTATACTCTATATATCCTATTTTATAATTATCTCTTCTTTTTTACAACAGTCAAAACGCATTTTAAAAAACATTATACACTCCTTGTAATTCAAGGATACAGTTCGAAATATTTAGCTGATACTCTCTTGGAAATATGGTAATTAACTAGACTAGTAAAGCCTGACTCACCATTAGGTATCGATGCATCAGGACTTGTTACCACCATTGACATTTTAGGATTTTCAGTGGGAGCATAGCCAATGAACGCATTGGAAATTGTTTCTGTATCAATTACTCCATCATTATCAGAATCAAAGAAACTCTGTGAAGTACCAGTTTTTCCAGATGGGTCAACACTTCTATCCATAAACCCTTTACCTAATCCATTACTAGCCATCATAACAGCATGTAAGCCCTCTTTTACACGTTTAAAATATTTTTCTTCAGTAGCAATAGTATTTAATTTTTTGATGTCAGCTACTTTTATGATTTTCCCAAGTTTCTCACTTTCTGTTGCCTCATGAACCTCTTTTAATAAATGTGGTTGCAATCTTGTTCCACCATTCGCAATAGTTGATACATATTGAGAAAGTTGAACAGGAGTATAAGTCTCAAATTGTCCCATAACAAAATCTAATAACAAACCTGGTGTCTCGTCATCACTAGAATAACCCAAACTCTCAATTGGTAAATCAATACCCGTCTTAACTCCTAGTCCAAATGAATGATACATATTTCTATATAATTCAAAAGCATTATTGTTAATTCTAAAAGGCATATTATATTGATAATTAGAACCTGCTACCTTAATAGCTGTCTTAAATTGGTATACATTACTAGAAAGTGCCAAAGCATCAATGTCATTAATATAACCCAGATTTCTCCACGAACATTTTTTGGGAGTAGAAGAAATTTTGATACATTCGTCCATCATATAATCTCCTATTTTTATTGCCCCTGTATTATATCCTACCAGCATAGACGCTGCCTTAACTACTGAACCAGGTGTCATTGGCGAAGTAAGAATAGCCGGTGTATAATCAACTGCTACCCATTCGCCATTAATCTTTTCTGCTTTTTTACCAGACATAGCTAAAACCTCACCCGTATTTGGATCTTGAATCATTACAAAACTATGATCATAATATTTAGTATTAGCTTCACTCTTAGCTTTAACAACTTCCTCGCTGAGTATTTGCTCGATTTCTCTTTGTAAATTAATATCTATGGTTAAGACAATATCATTTCCTCTTTTTCCTTGTTCTACTAACTCAAGTTCATGGCGATTAACAACCTCATATTTATCTTTTGTACTCTTTAAATACTTCTCGTACTGTTTTTCTATATAACTTATTCCCACTCTATCATCTAATGCATAGCCTAGTTTCAAATACTCTTTAGCATCTTCACTAGGAATACCCTGAGATGAAGATGAAACTGTACCTAATATACTTTTAAAACTGTCCCCATAAGGATAAACTCTTTCCCAATCAAGCTTAGTTTTAAAACCACCTAAATCATCTATATTCTCAGTAATATAAGCATATTCTTCTTCGCTAACATTATCCCCTTTTATTAATTTATCCGCATATGTATATCCATTATTCATTAAATAATATAAATACGCTACTTTATTATCTATAACACTTAACCCCTTTAATTCTTCATCTTTAATTTTATTTTTTTTCAGTTTTATATAATCTTTACTTGTTATTTTTCTTTCTTCTAACATCTTTTTTTCTTCATCAGTTATTCTTTTCTCACATTCTTCTTCATATTTTACTGCATAGAAATCTCTTTTCATATCATCAGTAAGCTTATTTAAATCTAATTCTATATTATTAGCTACTTTATATGCTAATTCTATTTCTTCTTTATCTGTTATATTTCCTTTCTTTTGATAGTAAATACTTTTTACTGCTTTATTATCTACTAATATATTATAATTTCTATCATATATTCTTCCTCTTGGAGCATTTTGTACTTCTACTGTTTTATAAGTTAATTGCCCTAACATTTTTGTATATTTTTTTCCATTTACCATAATTACATCTATTAGTCTTACAAATAAACTTAAAAAAAGCATACATACTATTATTAAATATATATTTATTCTTTTTTTACTATTATCTTTATATTTCTTTTTTTCCATATTCCAAATCCTCTCTATTTATAGTTTGTCTCATATTTTCATTCTTATATCATATATTTTTATAAGGAGGAAATATGTACTATAATTTGATTAAAAATAATATTTATAAACTTAATAAAGATTTAACTAAGAATTTTCTTTATAATAAAGGTATTATAATTAATGATGATGAGGCAATATTAATTACAAATTTAATTAAGGAAAATTGGCAAAATTTATATCATAAAAATACTTCTTATGTATTTTCTATTTTAAAGGAAAGACTTTCTCCCATAAAGTATGATAAACTTACTAAATTATATTATGATGCAATAAACCAGTATCTATGAGATACTGGTTATTTTTTCTTTTAGTTTATCGTCAAATTTTTTGTTTTTTATCATGTTTATTTCTTGTTTATATGGTGGTTTTTTTTCTACATATGGTGTTTCTAATATCTTGGGAACATCTATTAGTCTTTTATTGTAAATAATTTTTATAAGATTATCAAACCCAATTGTGCCAAAGCCTATATTTTCATGTCTATCTTTATGAGAGGCTATTATATTTTTGCTGTCGTTTACATGCACGCATTTAATGTATTTTATTCCTACTTTTCTATCAAATTCGTCTAAAACTTCATCAAATTTTGTCATATCGTATCCACTATCGTTTAGATGGCATGTATCCAGACATACTCCAATTAAATTTTTATTATTTACTCCATCTATTATTTTTTTGATTTCTTCAAAATTTCTTCCAATTTCTGTTCCTTTACCGGCCATAGTTTCTAAGAGTATCATAACTTTACTGTTTTCTAAAACTTCATTTAACCCAGATATAATATTACTAATTCCTACATCAACACCCAGTCCAACATGACTTCCAGGATGTAGAACCATATATTTTGTTTGTAACTGCTCACACCGTTTAATTTCTTGTTTTAAAAAGTCTACAGCGAATTGGTATTTTGAGGTGTTAGCTAAATTAATAATATATGGAGCGTGTACAATTATTTTATCTCTATCAATATTATTTTCTTTCATTTTTTGAAAAGCTTTTTCTGTAAGTTTTTCATCAATAGAACTTCGCACTGTATTTTGTGGAGCTCCTGTATAATACATAAATGTAGTGGCGTTATAATTTATAGCCTCTTCTACACTCCCCAATAACTGTGTCTTACTATTATATCCAACATGACTACCTATCAATAACATTTTACCATCTCCACATAATCTTAAATTATCACAGCTTTCTTTTTTTCGCAAGAAAAAAGTTAAAGCGTCTATATTTTCACGCTTTAAAGAATGAATAAAAAAAGAAAAAGAGCCTCCTCTAAAAGGAACTCTTAAGCTGGTTGACACATTTTTGTAACACTAGGTTTAGTACAAGTAGTAATACCAGTTGTAACAGCCGCCAAACCTAAATCTGCTTCCTTAGTCATTGTAGCTATACCATTACCAGATTGATCTACTCCAATAAAATACCAAACTAACTTATCTTTTTGCTCTTTACCACTAGCAGCTGCTGTACCCTCGTTCTTTACGATAATCATTGGTGCACAATTATCTGAATTAGCTTTATAAGCTGCTCCAAAAGAGCTTTTCTGAGTAGAACCTTGTTCTAGCTCAACATCTGTAAGATAAATACCAATAGATTGCCCAGGGGCTGGTGCTGTACATACCGTACCAGTAGCACTAGTCACCACATATTCTCCAGCTAAAAATGGAGTAGCTACAGCTTTTATATAACTCTTAGCATTTTGCCAAAAAGTATTACGTCTTGATTTGGCTATATTTCTCGTAACCGCTGGTATTGCAGTCATTAATAATATACCTAATATAACAATAACAGCAAGTAACTCAATTAATGTAAAACCCTTTCCACTTTTCAAAGACTTTTTCATGTTCATCTTCCTTCCTTATAATAAAAGAATATCATTAAGCAAATTTAATTGCAAGAAAAATTTAAAAATATATACAATTTTAAATATGCTTTACACTACATCATGAATATACTTGACTACTTGTATTACAACCCTTAGTGCCTAAACTATTTACATTAAGAAAATTACTAGGCGTAGTAGACACAGCAGTATTTTTGGCTTCTATTTTCACCAAGTTAGAATACTCCATAAAAGGTATCCCTTTCACAACATTTTTCGAATTTACAGTTTTCTCCTCTTTTAGTTGTACATAGTATACATATTGAGTCCCAACATACCTAATTGTCACAAAAGAATCATTTAATGAATAAGTACCGTCCTCAGGTCCCTTTTGTAATTCACTTCTATCTAAGCTTGACAACTTAAAACTAACACAAGTATTATTAGTTGGTCTGATTATAGAAGCATCCGAATCAAATTTATATTTAGCAAGTGTTACCATCTTTCTAGCATCATTTACATATGTCTGATTTTTATTTTTTGTAACTACACTTACGACATTAGGAACTGCAATTAGCATTATAATTCCAAGTATTGTTATAGTAGCAATCAATTCTATTAAGGTAAAACCTTTCTCATTTCTTAATTTCATTTCTACACCTATCCTAACACAATTATAAATCTATTTATTGTTCTAAACAATATCTAATCACCCATTAATCTCTCATTTTACATAATTTTTTTCATTTCCTCTAATTCCCTCACAGTATTTTCTGTATAATTATTTTCATTAAATAAGTTATCGTATCTAAACACACTAAAACCTCTATATTTATCTAATATTCTTGCTTCTACTATCTGTCTTTTAATAATATCACTATTTTCTATCCACTCCATCTTCCCCTCATTTGCATAATCATCTATTTTCCCCACTTTATAAAAGGATAATGCTACATATAATCTTATATTTTTACTTGTTATTATATTATTCCATTCTTCTATTGTATTTTTATAAGGTTTTACACTATTAATAAAACCATAATATATTTGTGGCATAACAAAATCTATATATTTATCACTTTTTACCCATTCTTTTACATCAGCATAATTTTTATTATAGTTATTTTCTATATTACCTTCAGGTGAAATACCAAATAAGATATTTTTATTCGTCTTTTTTATCTTATTTCTTACTTTCTCTACCATATTATTTATCACTTTTAAATGATATTGTTCTATACTTATATCTAAGTTTTTATTTTTATATTCTTCTTTATCTATATCATTACTAGGATAAAAATAATCATCAAACATAATTGCCTCTATTTTATACTTTTCTACAACTTCACCTACTTCTTCTACAATAAGTTCTTCTACTTTACTACTACTCGGATTAAAATAATAGTTATCTCCTACTTTCTTTATATTTTCTTCTCCAACCATTTCATAATATTTACTACTTGTATCTATATTATTTCCTATTCTATATGGATTAATCCAACAAAATATTTTTATTCCTTTCTGTCTACTTTTCTTAATAAAGTAATCTAACACATCATAATATGTACCATTCTTTAATCGTATATTTTTACTTATGGGAAATATTTGTGATTGATATATACTATCTGCATGACTTCTAATTTGTAATATTATAGTATTAAAGTTATTTTGTTTTACTTTTTCTATAATACTATCTATATTATCTTTACTTTCTTTTTCAGTCTTATCTTTTATATAATTACTTAATTCTATATATGAAAAAAACACTCCTCTAAATTCTTCTTGATTAGTCTTATCTAATTGTTCTTCTACATCATCTTGCTTTGGTATTACTACATAAATAATTATTAATATTATAATAATTACTATATATTTTTTTCTCATCTACCTCACCAACATCATTATATATACATACTCATAATTATTTTGTCTATTTTTAGTCCATATTTCTAATTATATATAGTTTATCTTTCTTATACATTGCATAATATATATCTTTTATATTTAATTGTTCTTCCTCTAATATTCTTTTAATTTTATTTTCATTTACCCCTAATTCTTTTAAAACTTTTTTATTAATAATTCCCTCTAATATAACTGGCAATGGATATTTTTCTTGTAATACTTCATCATAGGTAATTATATCTACTTGTCCATCTTCTTTTAAAAAGACATATCTTATTTTATTTATATCATATATCCCTTTATTTTTTAATTTTTCTCCTAATTTATTTATCGTAAGTTTATTTTCAACTAAATTTTTAAAACATATTTTACCATTTCTTACTAATATAATAGGTTCTTTCTCAAATATATCTTGTACTTGCTTTCTCTTTTTTAAAATCATTTTTAAAATTTCTCTTAAGAATATTATTGTTATAAAAAAACTAATATAAATAATTATACTTTTTTCATAATTTATTATCATATTACTACCTATAAATACAATTACTAAAATAGTTATAGTATCTAATTCTTTTAATTTTTTATTTTCTTCTTTTATTATTGTTTTAACTATTAATATTAATATAAAATATGTTATTAAAGTTCTTGCTGCTACTACTATTGCAATCATAGTATCACCCTATCTATATATAGGGTTAATGCATATTTTTTTATTCACTACATATTTTTTATTAGAGATATAATTGTAAAGAAAATAAGATTTATTTTATAAGAGGCATAGATTATTTTAAAAAATCTCAAATTTTTTATGAAAAATAGGATTATTTTGACTAATTTATTGGATATAAAGCCCAGGATTGATATTAATTATAAAATAAATCTTGTTCAAAGTTTTATTATCATATGTATCTTGAAAAAATTGAAAGGAATTTGTACTTATATGAAAAAATATCTTAAATGTTTTCTAAAAGTAATTTTAGAAATTATATTTCTTACCTTTATACTAAATCTCTTCTTTTATTTTAATGTTATTAATAATACTATTTATTCTCACCTAGAGCTTATCTTCCTTTTCTTAATTTTGTATTTTAATAGTCTAAAATTATCCTACACTAGAACAAATTTAAATATTCTAGAGGGTATAAAATTGGGTACTTTTTTTGTCCTATTATTTGTTATTATTAATATAATTTTTGAACATAAATTTAGTATTAATCTCTTAATTTATTATCTTTTAATATTTTTAGTTCCAGTTCTTTCTAGTATGCGAAAAAAAGTCAAGAAATAATAAAAGGTTGCTACCAACAGTAACCTTTTTTAAATAATTTTTAAGTACAATTTACTACGTTTTTTAATCTTTTTATTACTTTTTTCTCTATTCTTGATATATATGATTGACTTATTCCTAACATATCTGCCACCTCTTTTTGCGTCTTTTCTTCAGTTCCAAATAATCCATATCTTAAAATAATAATTTCCCTATCTCTTTTATTTAATTTTTTTATTTCTTGTATCATTAATTTTTTATCATCCTCATCTTCAATACTTCTAGTTACAATATCATCTTCAGTCCCTAACACATCTTCTAAATGTAATTCATTTCCTTCTGCATCATAACTTAGTGATGCATCAATACTAACTTCAGTCTTAGTTTTTTTATTTTTCCTTAAATACATTAATATTTCATTATCTATACATCTTGAAGCATAAGTAGCTAGTTTTATATTTTTACCTCTATGAAAAGTATTAATACCTTTTATCAGTCCAATAGTTCCTATACTTACTAAATCTTCTAAATCTACGCCCGTATTTTCATATTTTTTCGCTAGAAACACCACTAATCTTAAATTATGTTCTATTAATATATCTTTAGCTTCATGATCTCCTTCTTCACATAAACTTAAATATTTATCTTCTTCTTCCCTACTAAGTGGTTCTGGTAAAACATCTGTTTTTCCTACATAAAACAGTACCTCCCCACTAATTAAATACCCTATAAAAAATAATAAACTTATCATAATAATTCCTCCTTTATTTTATTTGGTAAAATGCAATCTACTCCCTCAATATTAAATTTATCTTTACTTTTCCCTACTAAAATCTTTTGTTTTACTTCCTCATCATCAATTTTTAAACTATCTATTTTTCTACATTTCAAAATACCTCCTCCTTCTAATGTTTTATATGGTACTAAAATACTATCATCATAACTAAACTTTAATTTTTTATCATAAATTAGTAATATTGCCCTTTTTTTATATGGATCTTCTAATTTATTACCTGTATCTAAATATCCCGTATATACATACTTTTTCTTATCTAAAACTATTTCTACTTTATGCATCAAAGTATAATTTCTCTTATAATTTAGTTGTTCTTTTACATAGTAATATAAAAGAATTGGTCCTATAATCAAAAGAAATATAAAGTTAATTGACAGGCCATTATTCAAAAAAATAAGTCCTTTATTTTCATAACTAAACGTAATATCTAAAAAATATAATATTCCTCCTAACATAATGCTGATTATATAAAGATATATAAAATTCTTCTTGAAATAATTTTTATCTTTATATCCAAAAGATGCAAAAATCATAAATATACTAGTCACTAATTTTAACAAAAATAAGCTAATAGTTGATAATGGCATAAATAAAAACAATATTGAGACACTTCCCACTACAGCTCCTAGTATTAATCTAAAGAGTCTAACTTTTCTTTTTAGTAGGTATGACACAAGACATAAAAGTATTAAGTCAAAGGAAAAGTTTAGAAAGAGAATAATATCAATATATATTTTCACCATCATCACCATTACCATCATATAATTAAAAAGACGACTATTTTGTCGCCTTTTAGTTTTATCTTCTCTTTTTTATAAAAGTTCTAATCAAATATCCTATAAATATAAACAGTAATACTATATATATCCAAATCACTATGGTATAAAAAATCCCATCTAAATACCTTCCTAATATTGCTGGAACACTTTCTGGTATATATTTATCTATTACATTTTTTATATCTAAAAGATTTATATTCCATTTTATATATGTAAAAGCTCTTAATATTAAATCGACTATAAATATAGCATAAACTACACTGGAAAATTTTCTAAAAAAGATAAATACTATTAATAATAATACTATAAAAACTATTAAATCTATATACATATTTACTCCTTTTACTTTAAATATTGATTATTTTTTAACTCATGCTCTAATGTCGTAGTTTCTCCATGTCCTGGATACAAAGTAGTTTCTTTGGGATAAGTCTTTATCTTTTCAATGCTTTTCATCATGTCGTCTAAATCGCCTCCTGGTAAATCACATCTACCAACTGTCTCTTTAAAAATAAAATCTCCGTCAAACATAACACCTTCGTCTTTGAAATAGAATATTATTTGGTCTTTAGCATGTCCTGGGGCATAAATTACTTCGAAATTAAAGTCTCCAATAGTATAAGCCTGTTCTAAAACATTACTTCTTTTAAAAATTTTTATGCTTCTTTTAGTTAAGAAATTCCTTAGAGCTCCCACATGATCGAAATGAGCATGGGTAATTAAAACACCTAAAATTTTAGAATCCCCAATTTTTTCTTTAATTTTTGGATAATCACTTCCCGGATCGATAATTAAGCAAGTGTTGTTTTTCTTTACTATGTAACAATTTTCATCAAGTGCGCCTGTTACTACTGTTTCTATCTGCATAATGTTCCTCCCTATTCTTATTCATTTTAACTTAATTTTGCTACTTTTTCAATTATTTGCCACACAGTTTACATTTGTTTTGTATATTTTATGGCATTTTGCTAAACATATTATTGGAGGAAAAAAATGAAAAGTGAAAAGAATAGTAAACAGCAAATAGCTTGTAGTGTCCATGATTGCAAACACTGTGATAACGAAGAAAATTATTGTAAATTAAAAAACATCCAAGTTTGTAACTGTGATGGTGATGGTGAAAAAAAGTATACCATGTGCAACAGCTATGATAACGAAGAAAAGACAAATAGTTAACAAAACCCTATTTGTCTTTTCTTTTTCATCACTACAAAAAGTAAAAGCATTATTTCTTTTTTACCTTATTATCCTGTACTTCTTTTACAAATCTATCACAATATATTCGTGAATAATAATGAACATGTTCTTTAATAGAAGAAAATGTATCAATAGATCCTATATATTTTCCAATTATAAACCTACTTACTATATCTTTATCAGAACATAACTTTACAAATTGTTCTGCTGTATTATATCTTTCCAATATATATGAGTTATTCATACTTTTCCAGTTTCTATAACCATTAACACCTAGTATTACTGTACTAAATTCTAAGAATGGTTTCTCTACATAATTAGAATATTTACTAATTTCATTAATCCATTGTACTATTTCATCACCATTTGTAAAATCTATTTCTCTGAAAGAGTCTGTTAATTGCATTACCTTTTTACTAGCATAAATATCTCTATTAGAACGTACTTTGATAAGTCGATTACTAATAGTTTTATTATAAGAGTCAATTAATTCTATTTTATTGTAAAAACCACAAGTAGTTAAATACACATCATTGTAAATACAATCTACTACGTACCCAGTCCTTTTACTAACAAAAAACATTCTATCAACAACATCTTCTATTTTATCATTCTTTTTTAAAGTAATAGTAATTATTTTCTTTTTTTCCATAATATCTACTCCTCATTAATTTTTTATTATGATACACCATTATCAAAAAAAAGCAAGCAAATATAAAAAAATACATTAATTTTACTTCTCTTTAATAGAAAAAAGAAAAGTGTTTTTCCTACTTTCCTATTTAAACCTACAGTTATTAACCCTACATTCTATAAGCTCTTGGAGTTGAAGCTCCCGCTACATACATAGAACTTATTACAACACTATTTCCTTTCCAACCTCCATGAACAGCTTGACCATTTCCAATATAAATCGCAACATGCTTACTACCATAACCACCATTGTCATAAAATAATACATCACCAGGTAAAGGACTAGCAACAGGAGTACCGAAGTATTTAACAACATTAATACCACCAACCATTAAAGAAGCTGAAGGATCAGTACATAACTGTTGTGCCATAGAAGCAAGTTCTGGCTCTTTAAAAATAGGATGGGAGCAAGGAACATTATTTCTCGTTAAACTTTTACCTGCCGCACTTAAAGCATTATCTACAAGGACGGTACAATTCATAGAAGAGCCTACCAAACTTAACGCTTTAGCGACAATAGGATTACTAGTATCATATGATGCACTAGAATTTGAATTAGTAGCTACCGATCCATTATTATTTGATGAATTATAATTGGAATTAGTATTATTTTGTTTATTGTTATTTGATGTAGATTGTTGAGTCTCATCTTGTTGTTCTTGTTGTTTAGCATTCACTTTTAAATTAGCAGTCTTAACACTACTTCTATTTTTACTAGAATCTATCGCAACTATATTTATTTTTCTTTCTCCAACCGACAAGTCAATATTATCTATTTTTTCTCCCTTGTCATCAGTATATTCACAACTACAAGATTCATTAGAATTATCAGTACAACTTTTTATAAAATTATTGATGCTAACTTCCGCACCCTCCTCTATCTCTACATCTTGAAGTATTAAATTAGGTTCTTCTGTATCTTTAATAGTCATAGTAGTTTTAGAGGTTTTATTTCGCTTATTATCTTTAACTGTAACCTCATATTTGCCTACACCTACAATTTGTTCTTCCTTCGTATATCCTTTTTTTAGCACTTCTTTTTCTTTAACTACCTCTATAGCTTCCTCTTTAGATACTTCTTTACCATTTTTATAATATTTTACTTGAGTTACTAGTTTCTCACTACCATCTAGTTTTTTAAATGAAATTTCTACATCATCACCTAACTCATTATTCTTTTTTATAAGACTTTTCATCTCATCAATACTCATACCTGCTTCTATTTCAATCTTCTTTAATGATAACTTTTTATTATTATAAAATATAGAAAACATTACCATTCCAAATATAATTAATAAAATCACAACCACAGAAACAATTATTATAATTTTTTTCTTATTATTTCTCTTACTATCTTTGCTTTTCTTGGAGACATTATTTTTGCTCATACATACCACACTCCTTACAACTAATTTATATGCTAATTATACTTTATAATATATAAAAATACAATCAGTTATGCTCTTAAGTATAAATTTGTTAACTTTTTAAAGTCTAATAAATTTTTACATAATTTTCTATATATTTAAGCGATATTTACTAACTAATATCTATTCTGGCTCACATAAAAATACTACATCACAGTAATTTTTTCTTGTCAAAGTTAGGAAACTAGTGTATACTTAAGTAGTACGAGCTGTTCACGTAGCTCAGCTGGATAGAGCAATCGCCTTCTAAGCGATCGGTCACGTGTTCGAATCACGTCGTGAACACCATTGACAAATCTGTTCGAACCTTTTCGAACTTTTATATAGAGAATGTGAATTTTAGGTAAAAATGTTACATAGGTTGGTAGTCAATTTTAAGTGAAAATGTTACATGTAAAATTGCAC
>CANRBB010000023.1 GCA_947628745.1 uncultured Bacilli bacterium
ACCGGACTTTTTTACTAAAACATGCAAAAAAATCCGTATATAACCGGACGTTTTATATAAATTCAACTTTTTCCACTAATACATCATCAACAACTTTATTAACTACAATTTCTCTTATAAACCTTTCTATAAACAGTTTCCTTTCACGATTATTAAGTTCTAAAAAATTATTTTTAAGATTAACAATCATTCCGCTTATTAAATTAATATCCATATCATTATCATCTATTATTATTGGATTAAAATTAAAAGGCTTAATATTCTCTAAATATTTTATAAAAGCTCTCTCTAATTTATTATGAGAAAAACTAGATAAATTGCAACAACTATTATGCCCATTGCATATATAAGTAATATACTTTTTCCCCTTTTGAAACTGTTGCTTAATATGATATTTACTACCACAACAACCACATTTTAAAGTTCTAACAAAATAACCATCATCAGAGTATTTTTGACTTTTAAATTTATTGTTCTTTGTAATAAGCTCCTGTACTTTATAAAATATTTCCTCATCAATTAAAGGATCTACACTTTTACCAATTACCTCAAACCCATTCTTTTTATTGACACCATATCTAATATGACCAATATATAAAGGATTTCTAAGTATTGAGCTAATTGTTGATTGATTCCACCTTCCTCCTCTTTTAGTAGATACATTAAGCTCTCGTAACTTTTTCGCAATTCCTAACATTGAACTACCACTCAAATACCACTCATATATTTTTTTGACATAATATGCTTCCGTTTGATTAATATTTAATACTCCTAACCCTACTACATAATCATATCCAAAAACACCATTACAATTTGTATAATTTCCCTCCCTTGTTTTTTGTTCATAACCCAAAGTTACTCTTTCTGCCAAATTTTCTCTTTCAAATTCTGCAAATATTCCAATAATTTTAACAAACATTCTACCAACTGCATTTGACGTATCAATCTTTTCCGTTTGGGAATTAAAAGTACAGCCATATTTATCGAATAATTCAATTAAATAAATAAGATCTTTAACACTTCTAGTTAATCTATCTAATTTATATACCAACACATTATTAATTTTACCCTTTTTAACATCTTCAATTAGTCTAGTTACTTCTGGTCGCTCATTTAGATTTTTACCACTAATACCATCATCTATATAATAGTCTATTATCTCAAAATCATTAATTTCAGCATATTTAGTCAGTTTATCTTTTTGAGCATGAATACTAAAACCATCACGTGCTTGTTCTTCAGTAGACACCCTAACATAAATTGCTGTATGCATTAAATTAGCCTCCCCATTACATTCTCATACTATTCCCTTTTAATTATTCTACTAATACTAGTTTCCAAAAAAAACTTCATTATATCTATTTCCAACTGCTCATTTAATTCAATCATCACATATTCCCCTAACATAATATTATAATTAATTTAAAATTATTCTGAAAATTATAGTAATATTAATAGACTAGTTTATTTGTATTTACAAGCCAAAATTTATTAGGCGTATTTACTCTTAAATAATCTTCATACACTCCAGAAAACTCCAATATTTGTTGGTGACTAAGTAAAGTTCGCGCAATCACTGCCATATCATAAGCACTTGATAAATGTCCATCTTCATCTAAACCTGTACAATTTTTAAATACAGTGTTTTTGAGTCCTAACTCTTTAACTTTATCATTCATCTTCTTAACAAATTTTTCTTCACTACCAGCAATATATTCAGCCATAGCCACCGTAGCATCATTAGCACTAGCCATAGAAATCCCTTTAAATAAATCACGAACCGTCATTTTTTCATTAGCAGATAAATATATTTGTGACCCACCCATATCAGCCGCATTTTTTGAAGCAGTTACCACATCCGTCCATTTTATATTACCTGCTTCAATATTCTCTAAAATTATTATCTGTGCTACCATTTTAGTCATAGACGCAACTGCCACCTGCTTATCTTTATTTTTTTCATAGATAATAGTTCCCGTTGATTCTTCCATTAATAAACCTGAAGTAGCATTTGGTATTAAATTAGCAGTTTCTCCACCATTATCATTTTCTAATGCCAAAATATGAACAGGACAAAACAAGACTAAACACACTAACCATATAAAAAATTTTTTCACTCTATCAACTCCTAGTAAAGCTTATTCTTTACTCAAAAAAAAAGAACTAGGAACGCATTTGCACATTTACTACTTCCTAGTATTTATCAAGATAAGTTCAAATAATTGTCGATGTTTTTTTACTACTACTTCCAATATAACACCACACATAAACTCAAGCATCGCAATCATCAATACAAATCCAGATACAATTAATGTTGGAAAGCGAGGAACTAAACCAGTACCAAAATATTCTACAAATACTGGAATTCCCAATACTAACGATATTATCAAAAAAATTAAACTAATGATACCAAAGAATAATGAAGGCTTATATTCTTTAAAAAGTCTAGCTATGGTCTTTAAAACTTTAAATCCATCACTAAAAGTATTGAGTTTTGAAACACTACCCTCCGGTCTATCTCTATATTCAACAGGAATTTCTTTTAAAAGAAAATTCTTATCAAGTGCATGTATAGTCATTTCCGTCTCTATTTCAAAACCTTTAGATAAAACAGGAAAAGTCTTCACAAACTCATAACTAAAAGCTCTATAACCTGTCATAATATCTCTAACATTACTTTTAAACAACTTATTTATAAGTCCTCTAACTAAAACATTACCAAAATTATGAAAAGGTCTTTTATTTTCCTCAAAGTAAGTTGATGAAAGCCTATCACCTATTACCATATCAGCTTTTTTCTGTAAAATCAAATTACACATTTCCTGAGCATTTTCTTTAGGATATGTATCATCACCATCAATCATTAAATAACAATCAGCATCTATATCTTTAAACATTGATCTAATAACATTACCCTTACCCTGCTTATATTCATACTTCACAATAGCACCAGCTTTTGCAGCTATCTTATCCGTTCCATCACTAGAATTATTATCATAAACATAAATATCTGCATTAGGTAAAACTTTCTTATAATCTTTAACAACTTTCTCAATAGTTTTAGCCTCATTATAACAAGGTATTAAAACAGCAATCTTAGCATTGTTTAAATCTTTATTATCCACATTCTTTTTCAAAGTAATACCTCCTCTAAGATGAATTATAACACATTAAGAATTAATATGTAAATTATTTATATTTTCTATATTCATATTTTTAAACACGTTTTTAAGCTCTTATATTTTTTACACAACTTCTTAAAACTAGTCTACAACCCATCAATAAGTACAATAATTTAGTATCAATAACATTTTTTAATTGCTATATCAATAATTCTACTACATTTCAGAAAAACTCAAATTACATTTTCTTTTCTTTTTTAAGTAAATAAGGTATTAACATAAGTAATGGCAATGTCGTATAAGAAGAATAAATATATCTAAACTCTGCATATACAGGAGACGCCAACATCATAGTAACCCATATTCCAAAAACAGGAACATAAAATAATGAATATTTTTTGTTATTTACTTTAATAGCTACAATAGCAAATATTAATAATACCCAAAATGATAAACAAGTACTCCAAAACATATTTATAATTGGTACATCTCTATCCTCAATTTTATCTAAATAAGAAACTAGAAAAGATGGTCCTTTAGGGCTACTATATATATTATAATTATTTTCAGATATACCTTTATATACTGTCCAATTATTAACTCCAGGATACCAATAACCTAAAGTACTAACTGCATAAGCCTCTGTTGCTACACTAGGATGTTCCAAAACAAGCTGTAACCATAATGAAAAGAATTTACCTTTATTTTTATCAAAATATTCCCTATTATAATTTTTATTCAACTTTATTCCATCAGAACATTGTGGAACATAATATTTTTTCATATCCTCCACTTTCATTAACTTATCCAAAACTTCTGTTTCTTCCTCTGTAAATTCAACGCCCTTATATGCCATACGAGCAACTTGTTGTAGTGGCATCCCAATATATTCAGATGAAGTACTCCTAGTAATCTTTAATGCATCAAAAACAGGGCCAGTTATCGCATAATACACGCCAATAACTAAAACGGAACATAAAATAACGCGCTTTGGCTTCTCCCTAAATACAAATGGCATAACCAAACTTAAAATAAAGAACATATAAATAGCATTATTTCTAAAAAATACTGTTAAAAGAGAGATTATTATAAAAGATAATAATGTTGATACTTTTAAAGCATATCTATCTTCATACATTTTTATTAATTGTATTGTAAGAATTAACATCAGACCAGAAAAAATAACATCTTTCCACATAGTAACACTATAATATCCATGCATAGGTAAAAAAGCGTAGTAAAAAATACATAAACAAATTATATAAATATTAACTTTCTTTTTAGCTATAAAATATACAAAATATGAAAAGATAATATCCATTATTATCATTTGGCAAAATGACGAACATGCCACTGCTGCATTCACATCACCAAACAACTTCATCCCTATACTATAAGGTATATATACAAAAATAACATGTATTATGGGATGATGATTAGACATAGCTTTAAAATTATCCATTATAATAGACATTTCCACAACAGAATCAACAGAAAGAGCACCAGGATATAAAGCTAAAAAATATGGAATCCACCCTATTAAAATTATCACAAAAGAAATTATAAAAACATACTTAGGCTTTACTTTTACATTATAGTTTCTCCTGATATTATAATTCAATAAAACAGGTAATAAATTCACTAAAATAGTATAAATAATGACGAAAGTACCAAAACATAGATAAATATTCCTAATGGTAAATAAGCTTCGCCATATACTCCCACTTGTTAACGATAAATTATAATTAGTAATACTTCCTAAAATTAAAAAGAAAGAGAAAAATATAGCTAAAATAAAACTAATTTTAGAAGTTTCGTTATACAAACTTACTTTACTAAAAAAATATAACAATACAACAAACAACAACCAAGAAAAAGGACTATATGCTTCTACAACAGAATGTATACACAAAGTAGTATAACAAATAATAGCCAAACAAATTACAATAATTTTTTTTGCCTTCGAATTATTAATAATTTTCTTCATTAACCCAAAACCTCCACAAAAATATTTATATTACAAACTGAGCAAACATATAGAAAAAGGTTATTATATTAATAATTAAACAATTAGTGTATAAATATTTATTTTTAATATTGCCAACTTTTTTAATATTAACTATAAATGGTAAAAGCAATATAATTGGAATAAAATATCTACCCTGAATTCCACCAATTACTGGATTTCCAACAGCTCCATACTGAGCTGTGCATTGAATATATATTGCTGTACTAATAAGTCCGATTATTACAATTGCAATACAAGCTAAAAATACTCTATTACCTTTATTTAATTTATTAGAAGTTCCATTACTAAGTAAGGACCATATCACAATCACTATATAACAGCAAGATATTAACGATGGCATTTTTAATTGAGAGTGATACATAGTAGTTCCCACAAACAAACATTCCACAAACTTCAAGAACTCATTGGATATAGTTCTAAAGAAAATAATTGCATATTCAAAAATGTTAGATAAAATAAATTCTTTTTGTAAGGCAGTTTTATCATAAAAAGTTTCAAAAACACCATTAGTACATCTCATCCAAAACAACGATACAGCAACACATATAATTGTTGTAATTATAATAAATTTTCTCTTTTCAATCCTTCCCTTATCAAATGATTTGCTACTTAACATCAACAAAACAAATACAATAGGTAAATAAACTATTTTACAAAGTGAAATTACAACAGAAAGTACAAACATCAGTATCTTATCTTTTGAGGATATTTGTTCTTTGTTATATATTATCCTAAAAACTAGAGCAATTAATAAAAGGAATATGACAGACGTAAAAGCATCAGCAGACAAAGTCGTCGCACACTGCAAAAGATTTGGAGATAAAAGTATTAATAGATAAAACATTTTTGACGTAGGTATAATCTTAAGTGCAAAATAACCTAGAATAACATAAAATACTAAATTAAAAATTCTTCCCAACATTCCTATAATATATGGATTTAGATTAAATACTTTACCAATTGTAAAACCAACAACTTGTGGTAAATATTGAACAGGTGAATATAACGCCGTATTACTATACTCCTCTTGAATCCAATCACCATATTGAGTCTTTTCACTCTTATTTAATTTTACATCCAGCATACTTTTAATATTTCTATATTTTATTTTTGTATTAACACCACTTCCAACAATAAACGATTCACCTAATGATTTAGGCAAAACAGAACCGACATATTTATTAGTTGGAGTAACGAATATGCCATCCGTTATTTCATATATACGATAATAATGATTCTGTTCATCACTACCAGTAAACAAAGGTGAAAGATTTATAAAACACACTCCCAATAACAAAGCAGTTATAACAAATGTTTTACAAATATCTATATTAACCAAATACTTTGTCTTTTTAGTAACTATGCCAACCACAATTACAGAAATAAAAAACATAATACATAAACATATATAATACTTAAGTACCCCATCTTGTCCATTAAATTTATATTTAATATCATATAAATTTACAGCACAATATAAAGCTAAAATAGCTATAACACTTAATAAGTATATATTATTTTTTACAAACTTAAAAATTTTTCTAAATACATTCATAGCAATTAACCTCTCTAATTAAAACTCACAATAAGTATACTAAATAACAAAAAACAAGTAAAGTTTTAACGCATTTTTTCTAATATAAAACTTAAATTTTATATTCAAAGCCATCAAAGAAAAGAGTCCTATTATTTTAAGCTACACAAGTAAAATGATTTGTTAATTTACATCCCAAAATCTATATGCTATAATGGTATATATAATAGAGTCGGGGGATTCATATGAATAGTAAAACAAATATAAGACAATCTAACTTTGAATTAATGAGAATAATATCCATGTTTCTTATAGTCATGTGGCACTATATTTCACATACCAATTTATTATATAGAACCAGTGGATTACTTAATTTAGCTATTAATTTTATTTATATCACTACTTCAATACACGTGAACTCATTTATATTAGTTAGTGGTTATTTTCAATATAATAAAAACTTTAAATTTAATAAGATACTATCATTAATAAATGCCACATGGTTTTATAAAAGTATCTATGCTTTATTCTTTCTATTTACTGGCATTATAACTTTTTCAAAATTTGATTTATTTCTTTTCTTACAGCCACTTAATTTCTCATATAGCTATGGTGAATTTTATTGGTTTATTAATATGTACATTTTTCTATATCTTCTAACTCCATATATTAATAGATTAATTGAAAATCTCACGCAAGCAAAACATAGAAGATTAATTATAACCCTATTCATTATGTCATCCCTACTACCACACTTGGCACTTCAAAACACTCTAACTAATACGGGATATACCATATGTCATTTTGTAACTCTTTATATTATTGGAGCGTATTTTGGAAAATACAAATTAAAAGACAACTATCATTTTAAAAATTATTCACACAATAAATATCAGTTAATTATAATCTTCCTATTACTTATATCAATAATATCTAGTTTTTTGGTAAAACCCATAAGTGAATATTTTAATAAATATAATAGTACTCTTTTAAATTATCTAAGTAATGTTCTCGGCAATAATACCATAAACTTTTCATCACCTTTAATAGTAATAGAAAGTATTCTATATTTACTTTTCTTTGAAACCTTAAATTTCAAAAACAAGTTTATCAATAAACTATCATCTCTAACTTTTGGAATATACTTAGTACATGAAAATAAGTTACTATTCCTAAATTTATATCAACACTTACCGATTGGTATACAAGGAAACGTTTACTCTTACAAAGTAATATTAAATATTTTATTATTTTCTACATTAATATTTATAGTATCTGCCATAATAGAATTAATTAGACAACAATTATTTAAGTTACTAAATAAACTAACAATTACAAACAAAATTAAATCAAAAATTAAAAAATATGTAACTGAATTTTATTAACAATTACATATTTTTATATTTGTGTTTAGAAACTAGACTATTAGCTAGTAACAGTATAGGTAGACAAGTATACGCAGAGTAAATATACCTGAATTCAGCAAAAACTGGCGTCGCTACCATCATTGTTAACCAAATACCAAAGACTGGAGCAAATACATATAATGCTCTTTTATCTTTTTTGGCAAATATCATACCAATTGCAATTATAATTATCCAAATACAAATACCTATACACCATATAAATCCATAAATAGGTATTTTTTTAGTACTTAATTTATCAACCTGACTTTTTATATTATAAGGTACTTTTGAACTATCATGTACGCCAATATCATTCTCATCAATTCTTGTGATTACTGTCCAATAATCTATATTAGGATACCAATATCCAAGTGTAGATATTAAATGTGACTCAAGTGCAATATCAAAATGTTTTACGCATAAAGATACCCATAATTTTAAATACTTATCTTTATTTTTATCAAATTGAATAGCGTTATATTTATCACTAAACTTAATACTATCAACTACTTCCGGATTATAAACTTTTTTCAAAGTCTCAAGTGGAATAATCTTATTAATTAAATCTGCCTCTTCCTTAGTAAATTTAACTTCCTTATAAGCCATTCTGCCAATTTGCTGCAATGGTACAGCAATATATTCTCTTGAACTCGACCTTTCTATTCCAAAATAATTAAATATAGGTCCTTTCACACCACCATACACCAAAAAGACAGCCAAAAGCATGGGAATTATAGCCTTTAACTGTTTTCTAAATACAAATAAAGAGATAATAGCTAATATAGCATACATATAAATAGCGTTATTTCTTAAGAAAACAGTAAAAATAGATACTATTACAAATGAACATGAATTTCTAAAAGTGATTTTTTCCGTCTCCAATAACTTTATTAACTCCATCGTCAATAATAATACAAAGCCACTAAATAGGACATCTTTCCACATAGTGATACTATAAAAAGCATGAATAGGAACAACAGCAAAATATAAAAATACTAATAATAAAACTTTTTTATTAACCTTTCTTTGATATAAAAATTTTATTACACTTCCAAATATTAAAGACATAATAATCATCTGAAATATTATCACAAAAGAAGCTGCTACATTAACATTATGGAATATACTCATTCCAAGTTTAAAAGGAAGAGAAGATAACAAAATATGAACTACTGTATGATGATCGCTTAAATTAACAAAGTTTCCAAGTATTTGTCTTAATTCATTGATAGAATCATGTGTGAAAAGACCTGGATAATATATTATAAAATAAGGAAGATAACATATAAAAATAGCTATGCTTGCTCCTAACCAATATCGAATACCTTTGTTATTATCCATGTTTTCATCAATTACCCTAACTTCACATATTTTCGGAAACAAGTTTATAAACATAACAAAAAATAAAGAAAAATATCCTCCCAAATATACAACTGACCTAAAATCAAATAGTTCATTCCAAATAGAATTAATTGAATCATAACCAAATTTATAACATGTATGTCCCAGCAAGAACAAAATAGCAAATATGAAAGCAAGATTTTTAGATAGTCTTCTATATTTTTTACCAAAATTGCTTTTATAAATAAAACAGATTAATATTATAAACAAGCATAAAGACAAAACATTAATTTTATCTAAATAATTCTGATAAATTAATGTCAAAATGATCAAACCGGACATTACTACTGATAAAATTAATTTCCAATTTATTTTATTACTACTCTTCATTTTTTTGTTCCTCATTCAAAATCATATCAAAATAATTTTTAAAATTTTTAGCTATCTTTTCCCAAGACCATTTTTTAGAACTTTTAATATTTTCTAATGATAATTCACTCATCTTTTCACAATTATCTATCATGTCTTTCAATTTTTGATAGACATTATCAACAGTTCTTTCTTTAATTATATATTTACTTTGCCTCTTACCTAATGCATCCTTTACAATTCCTACATCTGTTGACACAATAGGTACACCACAAGCAAGTGCCTCCAAAACAGGATTAGGAGTGCCCTCTATCTTAGAAACACAAACTAAAATATCTATTTGAGCATAATAATTTACCATTTCATTATGAGGAATAAATGTAACTTGTGAATCAGCAAAACTTTCTTCAACATTATAGCCTTCCTCTTTTAACCTATTAATAACAGGCACTAATATTGTTTTTAGTCCCTTATTATCTTCATTACCAGACCATTTACTATTTCCTACCCAGCCTATCTTGATTGGTCTTTTCTTTATGTTATTAAATCTTTCTAGATTTTTAGGATAAAATAATTCCAAATTAACTCCATCAGTTAACACCGTAGTTGGTTTATATTTAATATCCAAATTATCATAAATATTTTTTAAAATTTTAGATGATACCGAATAATACTTTATTCTACTAAAAAGAGTCTTAGTAAAATCAAAATTTTCCTCTAAAAATAAGTGATCATACACAGCAGTTGAAATTTTATTTGGATTTAAATACCTAAAGATAAAATCTTCTTTAGAAATACCACTCATCTTTAAATCCCACAAAAAGGCAGAATTATCTAAATTTAACTGATACCTCCAGAAAAAATGTACTAAATCATAATCTTGTACTAACAACAATATTCTCATTAAATTATCATCTAAATAATTAGCCGGAATAATATCTATATCGTAATATTTAGCTAAATATTTTTTAACATTTAATGCATTATTATAATAAGCCCATCCTACTTTATCAACAACTAATGCAATTTTTTTCATTTTCTCCACCACATTAACTTTCTTATTTTTTCCATAAGTATATACAATTTAGAAGTTTCTATATTTTCTTTCTCTAATCTCAATATTTCCATATTACATCTTAAAAATTCTATTTCTTTCTCATAAGCTCTACACTTAATTTGTAGCTTTTCTAGTTCATTATCCATTATTATCACCATAATAAATTATTACTGGAGTTAACACAAAATAATCTTTTTTCTTTCTTGCTTTTCTTATAAATTCAGTTAATTTTTTATTCTTAAATGCTTCATTTCTTTCCTGTATATATTTTTTATTATCCTCTTTTAACTTATTAACCATTTCACCATAATATTTACTTTCAAACACAGAAACTATTACATCATATAAATTATTTATAACATAATCTATAAATTCGTCCATTTCTTCATCTTTTACTGTATATAACTGATTAAATATAAATTCTTCTATTCTCCAAGAAAAAGTATAATATTTAAACTCATCGATATCCACATTAATATATTTTTTATATTGTAACAACCGTTCATTAACCAATTTAATCACATTAATCATACTATAACCTGCATTAGTTCTCATAATTGAATTAGACCTAGTATAGTATTTATAATATGGTTTAGGAATATATTTTATAGTTCGTGCTGTCAGCAACACAAACGGATTCGCACTTAAATCTTCATATTTATCTTCAATAAATTTTAAATTTAAATCTTCATATAAACTTTTCTTAATAATTTTATTACAAGTAGAAGGCATAATTGTTGTATATAGTAGTCCTTCATAAAGATTTTTCTTATCAAAAATATAATCTACTGCCGAAGTTACATAACTACCTTGCTCATTTATTGTCTCCCAGTCATATACTAAAACATCTACATCCTCTCTCAAATATTTCATAGCTTCAGCAAAAAATCTTAAATCAATAGTATCATCTGAATCAATTGAAGCTATGTACTTTCCTTTTGCTTCCTTTAAACCCACATTTCTCACATTACCTAATCCATGATTTTCTTGCTTTATATATCTTATAAGTTCTGGATATTTTTTTTGATATTTCAAAATAATGTCTTCACTATTATCAGTGGAACCATCATTAATAATAAGGATTTCTGTATCATCTATTACTGCATTAATAATTGACTTCAATGCTTTTTCTAAATATTTTGCCGTATTATAAACTGGTACCACAACTGTTATTAGAACATCTTTTTCATCATTCTGCAAAGTATCTATATCGCAGTCTAAAAAATCTTCTACCAAATTCTTTGTTCTTAAAGAATATTCATTTCTAAAGCAATCATATTTTTGCATTATATCGTCATAATGTTCTTGCACTAAATCGATTTTTTTTGCTATTTCATTAATATCATCATCACTTTGCACCATTAAATATGATCTTAAATTTTCATCTAAAAACTCATTATTTCCAACTATACATGGCACTCCTAAATCCATACTTTCTAAAAATAATAAAATATTATTATCTGTAAAATTAATATATAGATTTGCTATATTATCTCTCATAGTATCTTCCAATGATGTACATTTTGTATATTTTATATTAAACAACTTAAGAAAGTTTTTCGTAATTTTATTAAACTTATAAAGTTTAACAGTATCATATTTAACCAACTTTACAGCACTTAGTTCATTATAAAAACTATGTGTTTTAACATCATCACTATTCAAGACTCCAATAGTTTTAAATTTATTTTCTCGGCAATTATTTTTCCTTGGTATATCCAAAGTAATGAACTTTACTTTATCCTTTTTTTTCTTAAGAACCTCATAAAGTCCTTTATCTAATACTCCCAAACTATCCACAACTTTATCCTGATAAAGTTTATAAATATTTTTAAATGTATTATATAAAAATTTATCTGATAAACCACCTAAGGACTTGGTAAAAATAAACTTAATCTCGTGCTTATCATTAAGCTTTTCCATTAATTGCTCATATTCTACTTGATAATCAACAAAAATTAGTTGTCCAAAATTATTTCTATTAATAAATTTTGCTATTTTTTCCACTTCATCAAGATTATTTTTCATTAATACTGTATTATGAAAAGAATGTTGGAATCCCTCATACAAATCTTCACTCATAGAGGGTACAATCACTAAGTATTTTCTATTGTATATTATATCTAAATTATTATCCATGTTATTCACCTACATTTTTAAAAACTCTTCTGCTCTTTTTTTAGCTTCTTTTAAATTTTCTTTTCTAAAATCTTGATACATCTTCATTATTTTACTTTCATTTGTTAAACATTGTTCTATTTTATTTTTAATTTCTTCTGGATTCTCTTCATTATTTACTACTAAATATTTTTCTAATTCTGTACCTTTAAAATAATGATGATTATTACCTGTTATACACATTGTATTCACCTCAAAACTTTCAAGAGGTAACATTGGTGCACACTCAGAGTATGTGACATATAAGTTTAATGCATTCTTAGACATTCTTCTTAATAATTCTTCTCGTGAAATAGCAGTTGAAACTCCCTCTATTTTTACACCTAACATTTTGGCAAATTCCACTGCGGTATCGTTTAAAGGTACCATATCAATAACGACATTATCTAATAAAGAAACAGCAGCTATTTGACTAAACATATTTTTGCGCCAATCGTCACATTTAGCAGCATACAATCCTATTCTTGTTTCTTTATTATTCTTTTTTTCAGGCTTTACATTTACTTCTACCTTATTAGTAAGAAAACAACTCTTAAATTTTTCTACATCATAGAAGTTAATAATACTCTCTTTACATGTACCCATTACATCAATTATACCTTTACGATGTAGTTTTATAATTTCAATATTTCTTGCCCAACCATAATAATCAGAAATTTGTGAATGACTTCCATGCCAAAAAGACTTTATTTTTATATTTTTATTGTTCTTTTTTAAATAAATAGCTAAATCCTTATCTCCAATTGACATCGAACTAAATACTACTTGCTTTATATTGTTCTCTAGAATACTATCTCCTACTTTTTTAACATCGCATTTTCTATATAATTCACGACAATCCACCGTATTCGTAAACAACTCTTTAGTAGCACTCGTAACACCTAACCAACTACCATTATGAATAACAATATAATCTTGATTATTAAATTTCTTAATAGCGTTAATAGTATTCTCTATATTTTTCAAATATTCATCAGTAACAAGGGCCATTTTTCTTTTATGATTACGATATAAAGTAATCGGAAATAAGATAACTCTAGCAGTTTTTCTTATCCCATCTTTAATCTTCCTATAAGTATTCAAAATAGCGAATGTCTTTTTTCTTCCTATTTTCCTAACCATACCTATCTCAATTCTATCCTTTAAAGGAATCCAACTAGCATCATAATAGTGAATCATGCAAGTATTGTCAGTAAAAACATTATTTTCCCAATTATAAGAATATGGATAAAAATAATCTCTTGGATATATAAATATATTATTATCCAATTTTTGAATATCCTTATTATTTTTATTAAATCCAATTTCATCTAAAATATCGGTTATCAAAATTGGAATACTAATATTAGTAACATCTTCTTTTTTAAACTCATTAAAACTTTTATATTTATCCAAAAGTCTAGTAGTTAAAAATGAGTTAGTATTCTTCTCATACCAAACACCTACTGCTACATACCCTGTATCTTCAACCCCTAAAAAAGTTTCATTTTCCAGCAAATGACTAATATCTTTTGTTACTTCCATATCAGTATCAAAATATATTCCGCCCATCTCTTTTAATGCTTTAGTCCTAGCATAATCAGCAACAAAAGCCCAAGCCTTTTGATCATATGCCATTCTGATAAAAGGACATTCATCTAAATTTACATTTTCTTCGCTCCATTTTATTATTTCAAAATCAGGCAGATATTTTTCCCAACTTTCTATACATTTCTTTGCTAACTTAGGTAAAGGCTTATCACCAAACCAACAGTAATGAATATATTTCTTTTCCATGTCTAAACTCCTTTGTAACTTATTTCATACTCTTTATTTCATTATAGCAAATTACTATTTCTTTGACAAATAAGATAAGGAAAATAAGAAAAAGAAAAGCATCATAAATTTATAATATAACTATTTTATATTTAGGTATTAAAATTAACTATTAATTTTTTCCAATCAAAATAGAGATATTTCTACCTCTTTGATAAAGTTATTATTCTTAATACAAGATGTTAGACTTCAAGACGTCGATGGCTGGCCGGAACCCACGGCGGGTGACATAATTAGCATAGTAGCTACCCACACGGCGGTCGTCGCTGAACACACTCCAGACGTTGCTAGAAGTGGAAGAACGCGCGCTTTCTAACCACCAATGTTTTAGTTCTGAATCTGAATACCAGGTATTCTCTAATAAATATTCACAAGTATCTAATTCCCCAATTTTATAACTTCCAGCTGTTATCCCACACGCTTTATTTACTTCTTGAACAGTTAGTAGACGAGCTACTTTATCAGTATAAGTAAATGTACCTAAAGTTCCACCAGTAGTAGTATTTCCTGCACTTTCATTTAGTAGCTGTCTTGTTTCATTTAACAATGTTACTTTGCTCCACTGACTTGTACTTGGTAACTCTACATATCCAGTTACTGGCCCATGCCAGTTTTCATTGCTTGTGTCATATGCAACTTCTGCCAAATTATCCGGCTCTCCTGCTTTTACATTATTATAGTAAATTAAAGTGGCATACTTATCATTAAATGATTTACTTGTTGTATCATAATAATCACTCACATAGTAGAATCTTTCTGTGTTACTATCATAGACTCCATCACCATCTACATCACAATCAAAGGCATCCCCTGATGCAAGCTTTCCACTTACCCCATAATGTCCATAAGTTATCGTATCGCCTACATTATATATTGCATCACATGGCTGATACATTCCACCATGACCTTTACATATTTCTGTGTGTAAAGTAATTGCTCTTTTACATAACTTTGGTTCTACTTCTTTTGCACTATCTTCTTTTTGGACATAGTTAATTTCTAGGCTTAGTTTTAAAGTCTCTGTCGTTTTAGGCAAATCTTCTTCTGTTATATCATCTTTATATAGAAGCATTACTTCTACTGTTTTGGTTTCTTTTGCCTTAAGTAAGTCATTAATATTTAGTTCTGCTCCATTATCATATCTAACTCGGTATTCAATATATTTCTTCTCATTTTCTCCTATTCCACTCTTTATTACTTTCCCTATCATGGCATCTATATTACCCTCATTTTTAATATCAAAACTAAAAGCATAATATGTACCAGGTTTTGGTAAAGTTACTTCATAGTTTATAGTAGTAGGGTTTTCAATACTTGCTTGTTTACTAGCACTAACACTTCCCTCAAACTCTTTAATGTTAGTAAAATAAATATTCCACTCTCCTTTTTCAACATTAGATTTTCCTCCTAATGTTAAAGTAGTAGATATCAAAGCATAA
>CANRBB010000024.1 GCA_947628745.1 uncultured Bacilli bacterium
CTCTAATACTTCGCAGATACTTACGCGTATAGTGGACTTGCACCACCTAGTTATATACCATGCCTGGCACACAAAAATTGCAGACGAAATTTTTCATCTGCAACCTTGCTAACACAAATCACTCTGTTGTAGTTTTTAATCTTCTTATATCAATATCCACTGCTCCATTAATTCCAGCCACTTTTCCATTATTACATATTTGCCAATATTTATAGTTTTTATAAGTAGTATTTTTTGTATAATGAGCTAACCAAATATCATATTTAGTCGGAAACCAAATATTATCTAAATAAGCTTTACTACTATATAGCATACCCTTATATTTTTCTTTTTCCACTGTTTTTAGAAAAACTTCAGCCATACTAGTTAAACCAAAGAAACTTAAATTATAATCATTAAAATTACCCCATTCTTCCCAATCAAAAGCTATTGGTAATTCTACATTATATTTTTTTATTTGTTTAAGAACCCATTTAGCATCCTTTCTAGCACTTTCAACTGAATCTGCATAAGAATAAAAATATATTCCTACTGGTATTTTATATTCATTAGCTCCTTTAATATTTTGTTTAAACTTAGTATCTAAGAAATATTCACCATTAGTACCACGTGTACCACCTACACGAATTATAATAAATTCTACACCTGCTTCTTTCAAAGAAGCAAAATCTATATCCCCTTGCCAACTTGATACATCAATACCTATTTGTGTATTTTCGTTTTTATATTCTTTTACAATATCCGAAAATTCTTGATAATCTGTTTCCACATTACTTTTACTTTCTTCTTTCTCATAAACTTCTAACACAAACTCTACTTGTTCTATATTTCCACTTTGATCTTTAGCTTCAAATGTAAGTGGATACTCTCCTATCACATTTAAATCATAATCTCCCTTTATTGTACAAATAGGTTTATTATCATAATTATCCCCACATAAAATCTTCTTTGTTAAATCTATATCAGAACCTTGTTCAACACGATATCTACTTCCTAACCAAATAAGTGGTTTTACATTATCCACTACTTCTATTGTATATGTATACTCTACTTTTATATTATCATCATTTATATATTTAAATGTAATATCTTTTTTTCCTATCTTTGTTGATTCAATATATTTATCATTTATTATTTTTCCATTAATATTTTCTATAAAATCTGATATTTTCTTTTTTTCATTAAATTCTAATGTTAAATCTTTAACTAATGTAACTTCTATTACTGCATTTTTTATTCTAAAGTATTGATATATTTTAAACCCTAAAACTGATAATAATACACATATAATACATATCCCAATAATTATACAAATTTTCTTTTTCATATTTCACCTTTTTATTTTATTGCGTTCTTTTGTATTATCTTTATCATATATTTTATTATTAATTTTTCTTAGTAAGTTTATAATTATTATGTAAAAAAGCCTAATCATTTTTACATAACTAAGCTTTATTATATTTCTATTAATTCATAGTTTTTAGTACCTACTCCTAATTCTTCTGCTGCATCAATAGTATGTGTACCTTGTCTTGAATTTATTCTTTCTAATAAATGATCTCGTCCTGGATCTGTTGAATTTTTTACTAAGTCTATACATGCTTGATCTATTGCGACAGGATCAGTTGAAGCTAAGATACCTATATCTTTCATGCATGGATCTTCTGCTACATTACAACAGTCACAATCTACTGACATATTACACATGACATTAATATATATAATATTTCCTTTAAAATAATCAACTACTGATAGTGAGGCATCGGCCATAGCTTCTAAAAACATCTTCTGGTCTACTTTAAACATATCTTCATATGAACCATCTTCTTTTCCTACACAATGGATATAGCGTTTACCTTTACTAGAAGCAATTCCAATTGATAATTGTTTTAAAGCTCCTCCATAACCACCCATAGGATGTCCTTTAAAATGTGATAAAACAAGCATTGAATCATAATTCTTTAAATTTTTTCCTACATAGTTTTTCTTAATCACTTTACCTTTTGGAATATCAAGAATCATATCTTCTTCACTATCCATAATATCAACATCGAAATATTTACTCCATTCATGTTCTTGCATTAATTTTAAATGTTTTGAAGTAGTATTTCTTGCTCCCTCATAAGCAGTATTACATTCTACTACGGTTCCTCCTACATACTCAATAATTGGTTTCATAAACAAGGGCCGTAAATAATTTTGATTACCTGCTTCTCCAGAATGAACTTTAACAGCAACCTTTCCTGGTAATTGTTTATTTAATGCTTTAAATACTTTAACTACTCCTTCTTCACTTAAATCTTTTGTAAAATATACTTTAACTTTTTCCATTTTATCAACCTTTCTCATTTATTTATCTATAACAATTATATAACAAAAGAGAACTAAATGTTTAGTCTCTTATTATGGTTTTATTAAAAGTTTCTATTTTGTAGGAATGGTGGAAGCTCAAAGCCATCATCTCCATCATTATCATCATCTGTTCTTGTTGCAACATAACTTATTTCTTCACTTCTACGACGTGGTAATTCTTGTTCTACATCATTTGGTGTTGGTATTTTTACATTTTCTTTATCTATTGTTTTTTGTCTTCCCCGTTTTTCAAAACCAGTTGCTATTACAGTTACAATAACTTCATCTGTTAAATTTTCATTAATAACTGCACCAAAGATTGTATTGATATCATTACCTGAAGCTGCTCTAACAACCTCAGCTGCTTGCTCTGCTTCAAACAAAGTTAAGTTAACTCCACCTGTAATATTTATGATAGCATCTGTTGCTCCTGCAATATTAGTTTCAAGAAGTGGTGATGAAACAGCATCTTTAGCTGCCTCAATAGCTCTATCTTCTCCCATACCAATACCAATACCAATAATTGCATTACCAGAGTCTTTCATAACTGATTTTATATCAGCAAAATCTAGATTGACAAGTCCTACAACTGCTATTAAATCTGAAATTGATTGTACGCCCCTATGAAGAACATTATCAACTTCTTTAAATGCTTGTAACATTGGTGTAGATTTATCTATTATTTCTCTTAATCTATCATTTGGAATAACAATAAGAGTATCTACATGCTTTTTTAATTCATCTAAGCCTTTTAGGGCATTATCCATACGTTTTTTACCCTCAAATGAGAATGGTTTAGTAACAATAGCTACTGTTAAAGCCCCCAATGCTTGTGCAATTTCAGCAACTATAGGCGCAGCTCCTGTACCTGTTCCACCACCCATACCACAAGTGATAAAAACCATATCAGCTCCTGCTAAAGCATCTTCTAATTCTTTTTTTGACTCTAATGCTGCTTCTTTTCCAATTTCTGGTTTAGCTCCTGCTCCTAAACCATCCGTTAAATTAGCACCAATTTGAATTTTTACATCTGCTTTGGAGCTTTTTAAAACTTGCAAATCCGTGTTAGCAACAATAAATTCTACTCCCTTTACACCAGACTCAACCATTCTATTAACAGCGTTACCACCGCCACCACCTAGTCCTATAACTTTTATCTTTGCTAACTGATCCATTTCAAGTCCGCCTAACATACCTTCTCCTCCTTGTTTTGTGCAACATTATTAAGCATCTTACTTAACAATATATCACTTTTACCTCTTGTTGAAACTATTTTCTTTAAATCTTCAATAGGAAACATCTCACAATTTGAATCTCTAAGAGCAAGTTTATCATCAAAATACTTTATAAGTCCCAACACACTAGTATAACTATTATCTCTAATACCCATAGTAGTGCTATTATAAACATAAGCTTGATCCCCAAATATATTATCAACTACATAATTAAATCCAGTTATCTCACTTATACCACCTACTATGATTATATAACTTATTTTTCTATTTGTTAAGTTTTTTATCTCTTTTTTAGCTACTTTTAGTATTTCTTCTAATCTTGCTTCAACTACTTTAGATATATCTAACTGAGAAATTGTATACTTTGTTCCTCCCATTGTTTTAAGTTCTATCTTATCATAACTATCAGCATATCTACTAGAAGCAACCACAAAATTTTCTTTTAATAATCTTGCTTCATCCATATCAATATTATAAATATAAGAGATATCATGATCCACATAATAACTTCCTACATTTATAACACTATTTTTAATCATTATCCCTTTATTATAAATAGATACATTAGTAGTATCTTCTCCTATATTTATAATAGCTCCTACTTGATAATCCATATTCTTATTCTTTACTTCAAAGTAATCACCAATAGCCCCTATTACCATATCAATTACTTCTAATCCACAAATATCAAGTATTGATAAAATTTTATATAATGGTTCTTTAGGTACTTCTGTAATAACTACTTTTGTCTCTAAAATACTACCTTTATATCCTTTTGGATCTTTTATATTATCATTACCATCAACACAAAAACTAATAGGCATTGCTGTAACTAATTCATATCCTTCTTTTATTTGTCCTATAATAGCGTCTTTTAATACTTCTCTAATATCTGCTCCTGTAACTTTCTCTTTATTTTTTACTTCTACTTTTCCTCTTACTATATTAAATATACAATTCTTAGCTGATACACATATCAATACTTTTTTTAGTTTTATATCTAATTTTTCTTCTACTTCTTTTACTGCATCTTTTACTGAATTAACTAATTCTTTTGCATCTATTACTTCACTTCGTTTAATTCCTTTAGATTTCTTTTTACTTGAAGCTAAAAGATGAAACTCATTTTTTATTTTTTCAACTACTATTACTTTAACGCAGTCAGTACCTATATCTATACCTGCATAAATTTTTCCCAAGTCTCATCCTTCCTTTCAATCTTATCTTAATAAAATTATACTATATTAATATTAAAAATAAAAGAATAAATTAAAATTGCCTATAATTGCCTATATATAATCTTTTATAACATCTGTTATTAATTCATATCCTTTATCTGAAATATGTAGTCCTTCTTTTGTATATTCTATTTTTAAATTTCCTTCATCATCTGCCAACTTCTTATACATATCTATATAGGTTATCTTTTCTTTATCACAATATTCTTTTAATTGTTGATTTACTTTTCTTATTTCTTCATTTGTTCTTTTTCCTACTACTTCATTATTTATTTTATCATTATCTGTATTATTTATTGGATAAATACTTTCTAAGTATATCTTAGTATCTTTTCTATTTTTTTTAATATTTTCTATTATAGTTTCTATATTTTTAACTATTTCTTTATCACTTATATTTCTTTGTATATCATTAGTACCTATTACTAAAAATACTTTTGATGGGTTATATTTATATACTCTTTCTTCCATATCATCTAGTATATCTTTTGCTATATTTCCACTTACTCCACTATTTACAACATAATAATCTTTATAATATTTTTCTAAATCATAATAGTCTGTAATAGAATCTCCTAAAAAAACAATATTTTCTGGTATTTCTGTTACTTTTTCTTTTTTAACAACTATTTTTACATGTTTTTTATGATATATATAGTATAAACTACATACGTTTACTGTTACACTTATTGTTACTAATATTAATAATATGGTTATTAGTATTTGTGTTCTTTTATTTTTTTTACTTGTTATTACTATTAAATCATTTCTTTTATCTTTTCTTTTCATAAACTACTCCATCAGTATAACATCTTATCACATTTTTCTTCATTTTTCACATACATACCACATTTTAAATACTTTTTCTTTATAATTTTATTTTGAACCTTTACGTCTTTAAAAGTTATAGGTATTCCTTTAGCCGTTTTATAATCATATCCGTTTTGGACTTGATAATGAATATGTGGTCCCATCGTATTTCCTGAATTTCCTACTTTTGCTAATTCTTGTCCTTCTTTTACAAAATCTCCTATTTGTACCTTAAAACTGTCTTTTAAAATATGACAAATTAAACTATATTCATTATTATCATGTTTTATAAGTATATAATTTCCTCTTATATCTTTTACATCACATATTACTTTTCTTTCATCTACTATTTTAGTATCATCATATAAATTTACTAAGTCAAATACTACTCCGTCTCTTGGACAAATTATATTTTGTTTATATGAGTAATAATTATTTTTATCGTGATAGTCTAATTTATATGGTTTATCATCTTTTCTTATTTCGAAGTCATAAGCATATCTTTGTGATATTATATCCCAAGAGTGTGATGTTTTTTTAGTTACTCCTCCAAACTCTATATACCATAGTCCATCAAATGGTAATCTATATTTATTTTTAGACACTTATATCACCTTATTATTTTATTCTAAAAATTTCTTTCTAGTTACAAAATTAAATATCATGACTAGCGCTGTTGCTATTACTTTAGCTATTAGGTAATGAATATTTAATTTATCGGTACATACCCACATAATAGCATCATTTAAGATTAGTCCTATTACACTAAATACTATAAATAGTATAAAATTTTTTTTCGGATTTTTTTCTTTATTTACATTAAATACCCATTTTACACTAGCTATATAATTATATATAACTGAGATACAAAATGATAAGGTATTGGCTATAATTGTATTAATATGAGCAAATTCTTTAAATATATATAAGAAACCAAAATCTATAACAGTAGCTATTACGCCTACTATTCCAAATTTAAATATTTGTATTAATAAATTTTCTGTTTTTTTACTAACTTTTATATGAAATATACTTAATACTTTTTTTACTAATTTATCTATACTTTGTTTATCTTCTTTCATACTTTACTCCTCACCTACATATTTATAAACACTAAACATTTCTATTTCATCTATCTTTTTTGCGTGTTTTAAAAAGTATTCTAACGTAGCTATATCTAATTGACTTCTTGGAAATTTGTCAAAATCTTCTACTAATTTTAAGTTAAAGATATAAACTGTATCTTTATCTAGACTCTTAATTTCATCAATCGCATTCATATTACCTCTTAGTCCATAGTTACCTTCATTCATTAAATCTAAATAATGATTAATCTTTAGACCATTAGTAATCTTATAGTAATAAGAGTTAGAATCAAATATCACTACATTTTTATAATTATGTTTTTTTAAATAATTACCTAATTTTTTATTTACTTCAATAAAACTTTTAGGATGATAAAAATAATTCATATACTTTATATCATTAGGATAAATAAATTCTTTAGAAAAATTATTATAAACAATAAAGCCTAAAAGTAATATATCAATTCCTATTACCATAAGTGGTAACATTTTAGCTTTTATATTAATTTTATTAGTGATAAGTATTACATATGTCGCAAGTCCCAACATAAAATGTACACTATCATAGAGTGGAGTCATCAAAAATATACCACTAAAGAGTAACCAATTTTCGATATTTCTATTTTTAATTACATATATAAATGCACTAATAATTACTACTATTCCTAAATAATAATATATTCCCTTATGATAACTATTTTCTCTTTGAAATTCAAATAATCCTAAGAACGCTTGATCTATAAATTTACCAAGTGACTTTGTTACTAAAAAATATATCAAGAATAAAAGACATACACTCATAAAACCTACTATTTTCTTAAGTAAGATTTTTTTATCTTTTAGTGCTTCTACTAATTCTATAACTAATATAATAAAACCTATATTTTGTTTAGTAAAAACACTAAGTCCTATTACCATACCTATCAAATATGAACTTTTATTTTTTCTATGCAAATATATTAGTAATAATATAAATAAAATAATCAGATAATTGTAACTACAAGTGATAATAAAGCTTGGCATAATAAACCAAGGACTAAATAATACTAAAATACTAAACCAGCCTTTTTCTTGATATAATTTATCAAACATCATAAACAAAAATAAGATTACTAAGGCATAAAATATGATATAAACTATAATATTTTTACTAAAGAGTCCCAAAAACAAAGAAAAAAACAGTTGTGAGAAAGGAGTTGTAACCATATTAAAATCACTATATGGTATTAATCCATTCGCAATATTGAAACTAAAACCGTAACTAATAAAAAAGTCAAACGCTGTATTTCCTGACAACATCATCCATAATACAACTACAACATATAATATTAAAAATTTGATATTTTTCTTCTGTAATATTTTCATACTCTACTCCATTATTTTAAAATGATTTCCACTATCTAAATATAATATACCCTTTCTTCCCTCTAATTGTCCTAGCACTTCATTATAATAATTTATCATCTCAAATTTAGTTAAAGTAAGATAAACACTATTACCATCATCCATTAAAAGTAAAAAACGGTCTTTATCAAAATCATTAGGTTTATATTCTATTTCTGATACTTTACCTAAGATACTCTTATCTACTTCTTTAATACAGCTAATTAACTTTTTATATTTATCTGTTGGTGTATAATTTACAAGAGATGGTACTCTATAATTATTAGAACTTGTAATTTCATGGGTTGTATCAAGTACATATTTACCATTAATACTATTTTTAAACAAAACATCATATTCTTTTATCTCTATTACAATAGTATGATAGAATTTCTTTCTAACTTTAGCGCTTTTTATATATTGATTTTTTTCTATTTTATTTTCTACTAAGTTAGACATTGTCATTACAAAACTAGGATAATCATAAAGCCCTGAACTTTGTAAAATTTCTTCATCAGTTACATAATTATTTCCTTTAATAATAATGTTTTTGATATCTGATACAACATATGAATAAACGAAAAAAACTATCATTGCTACTACAAACAACAATAATAAAAGTCTAAAAACTCTAAGTTTTTTTTTCTTGACTATTTTCTTCGCCATATCTTACTCCCAATTAACAAATTCTTGTTCCACTTTTAATTCTATATTAACATTATCTTGTACAGTCTTTTGCACATATTCAATTAATTCTTTAATGTCATTGGCACTAGCTCTCCCCGTATTTATTATAAAATTGGCGTGCTTTGTACTTATTTGTGCACCACCTTTACTTAGTCCCTTTAAACCTAAGTCATCAATTATTTTTCCGGCTGATAAATCTGCTGAAGGGTTTCTAAAAACACTACCTGCACTTGGATACTCTAGTGGTTGAGACTCCATTCTTCTTTTCTTTCTGTTCTTCATCAATTCCGAAATAGCATCTTTTTTGCCTCTTTTTAATTTAATAGTTGCTGATAAACATATATAATTAGGATGTTCTTTTAGAAAACTTGTCCGATAATGAAAATTCATTTCTCTATTAGTTAAGGTTATTATTTCTAAATCAGTAGTTAACACTTTTACCTTTTCAACAATGTATCCCATATCACTATTGTAGGCACCTGCATTCATAAACACAGCTCCTCCAACAGTACCAGGTATACCCGAAGCAAACTCAAGACCAGTTAACCCTTTTTTCATCGCAAGCATTGAAAGTTTTACCAAAGAATATCCTGCTTCAACTACGATTTTATTGCCTATTATTTCTACATTATCTAAATTATTTAATTTAATAATTACTCCATCGTATTTTTTATCACTAAAAAGTAAATTAGAGCCATTTCCTATTACTTTATATTTAATATTATATTTTTTTATCAACCTAATAAGTTCAACTAAACTATCAATACTTTTAGGAAAAATTACACATTTAGCAAGGCCCCCTACTTTATATGTAGTATATTTAGATAAAAAAACATTTTTTTCTACTTTACCTATATTTTTCTTTTCTAACTCATCTAAAAACTTATTCATTTTATCTACCCTCTACTACTTTTTTTATTTCATTATACACCTTAGTAGCACTAGTAGTAACACCTAATTTTAAGGTGCTTTCTACCATCTGTTTATATTTTTCATCATCTTTTAATACTTGATCGATTAATAAAATTAAGGTATCACTGGCAAATTTGTCCTCTTCCAAAATAATTGCTGCTCCTACTTTTTCTAATTCTTGTGCATTTTTATACTGATGATTATTAGTCACATAAGGAGATGGAACCAATATTGATGGTAAACCTATCGCTGTTAACTCAGCTAAAGTTGAAGCTCCTGCTCTTGACACAATTAAATCAGTTACTTTTAAAACATTTATTAAATTTTTAACAAAGGGAAAAACTTTAACATTTTTAGGTATCTTTATTTTATCATAGGATGCAAAGTATTTTTCTCCTGTTATTAATAATACTTGATAGTCTTTCCCCTCAAATTTGGGAACTAATTCTAACTCTTTTTGATTAATAGTAGCACTTCCTAATGAACCCATAACAATTACAACTAACTTTTTTTCATCTGAAAAGCCTAACTCACTCTTTTTTAGTGGTTTAATTTTTACTATTTCTTCACTTCTTGGATTGCCTGTATAAACTGTCTTATTTTTATCAAAATATTGAACAGAACCTGGTAAAGATACCAACACTTTGTCAGCATACTTGGCTAATATTTTATTTGAAATTCCTGGAATACTATTTTGCTCGTGAATAATCGTTTTGTACCCTGCCTTATGGGCTGCCATTACAACAGGAGCCGTAATATAACCACCTACTCCTATTACTACATCAGGATCAAATTCTTTTATTTTTAAAGAAGCTGTCTTTAAGGCTTTTCGATACATAGAAACAACTTTTATATTGTCAAAAAAATTCTTTCTATTAATTCCTTTCATCTGAATACCAAAATAAGGAATATTTAATTCTGGAATCAAATCTTTTTCCATCCGATCTTGAGTTCCTATATACAGAATTTTACTATCTGGTTCCATATCTTTTATTTTATTAATAATTGATAAAGCTGGATAAATATGTCCACCTGTACCACCAGCAGATATTAAAACACGCATAAAGTACCTCCTTTACATATATTATGCCTCACATCAAAAAAAAGAATTGAGTAACTCATAGAGAACACTATAATTATACTAATAAAGACTATAATTGTAAATATTTTATGGCTTTAATGATATTTAATTGCATGGCCATTTTAATATAAGCGCTTTTTAGATAAATAATAACCATTTTTATATACAGCTAATCGATTAACTCTTTATCGATTTCTAGAAGACTATATTTAATGAATAAATTCATATATTTTATAATTTTTTTGTAAAAAAACACCTGAGGGGCAACGTACTTAACATACACTTAGCTTTTAGCTACCCACCTCAGGTCTTGCAAGAATGTATTAACATAATATTAAATTAACGTCAAATATTGTCTTTATTATGAAATGAGTTTAATGATATTTCTTCCTGCAAAATAGCAATTACTATTAAACTAACATAAATACTAACGGCTGGAGCAAGTAAAACATGACCTGAATATAGTGCTAAAACAAGAATTAAAATTAAAGAAAGATACCTCATCAATAAATCAAAATTAACTTTGCGTGGAAGTTTTCTAAAAATTAAATATAATATATAAACATATACACTAAAATATAAAACGAAGCCAACTATCCCATGATTATAAAAAATATCATAATAATCCATCTCAATAGCCTTATTATCAAGTCCCTTTTCATTAACATAACCTATTCCAAATAGTACATTTTTTAACCCTTTATCCCAAAACTTCATATCCGTATTTCTCATAAAAGTTATTCTTTGACTAAATATAAAATGATCAAAATAGTAATCATCTCTAAAAACATCATCCACACTATCAATCTTTAAAAAATTCATATGTATCTTAATATTTTTATAAAAATTTGTCTTAGGAATAATTAAAACAGTACCTAAAAAAGCAACTAAAGTTAAACAAATTATACCACCTAATAATTTACCATTTTTTTTCTTTATAACAATACTTATCACATAAATCAAAACAATAATCATGGTAATAAAAAGTGATAATATAGGTGTCTTCGTTCCTAAATTCCCAATTACAAAAAGAAATACACCTAAAAGAATTACTTTCAATATTATATTCTTTCTATCTTTTAACCAAATAAACAATAAAGGAATTAAAATACTTATTATACAACTTATCTCATTAGTAGAATTAAACCAACCCAAACTTCCTTTTTTCGCAATATCATAACTCTTAAAACCAGTCTTGGTAATATCCGCAATAAAAATTAAAATAATATAAGTAAATAAAGATATAAGAAAATACTTATTATCTATTTTAATATCATCTTTAACATTATATAGTAATATCAATAAGATTGGGAAATAAAAACTTCTCATAAACCCATGTATATTACCAAAAACATAATTATTATCTAAAGATACTAAAAACAGTATACTATAAATTAATAGTAAAGCTAAATACACAAATATATTATATTTTCTTTTTACAATACAAACAATATAAAATAATATAAATAAGAAGACTATTCTTACTACCATACCTATATTAAATGATACATCAAATACATTAATTGCTAATGAAACTAATAAATCTAGTATTGGCTGCAATATAATAAAAATGGTTATAATTTTATTCATATTATTCTCTAAATACTTATTTATTCTCTTCATAATATCCTCACTCTTAATAATACTATCATATCATAAATAACTATTTTTATTAAGTCTTAAATAGCCAAGCTCAGGATTTTATTTACTTAAGTATTTATTCATCATTATATTATTTATAATAGTTTCGATAAACTTTAATATTGGAATTTTCTATTTGCATTTCATCTTCACTATCAATATGTGCACATGTTCCTTTTTTATTAAAATTCTTTAATAATATTTTGGCTTCAAAGTCGGACATATTTTCTTCACAAACACATTTAAATGAATTAACAAAGTTGCCAAAACTAAATGAAGAATTATTGTTAACAACCATATCTGCCATACATTCCATTAAAATATTGATAGAGGCTTTAGGATTAGATAAAGTCTGACCCGTCATCTTCTGTTTTCTTCTACTAAGTTCTAATATTATATCTAAAACATTATTTAAATCTTCGTCATTAATATCAACATCTAACTTAAATGAATTATTATAAATATTTTCTATCAGAATAGCCTTTATTTTATCATCGTCTAATTCCTTAACCTCTAAAGGGTTAAATCTACCTCTAAAAGCTTTATCTTGACTAAATAATTGATATCCTTCTGGAGTAGTACAGCCAACAACATTTATCATATTATCATCTATATATGGCATCAAAATATTAGCAATATCCAAATTACCTTCATAAGTTTCTCCTGCATTTATAGATGTGTGTAATTCATCTAAAAAGAGAATGGCATTTTTATCATGCGCTATACTTTCGCAAACATTTTTAATTTTTTCTTCCATATCACCACGATATCTAGTACCTGCCACAAGATTATTTATCATTACATTAACTATTACTTTATCTTTCATTTGATCACATACTTGCCCCTGTTTAATTCGATAAGCAAGCCCATTAACTATAGCACTTTTACCTACTCCTGATTTTCCAATTAATATTACTCCCTGTTTAGGTATCAATAACTTTCTTTGTAAAGCAAGCACTTCCTTATCCCTACCTAATGATGGGTCAAAGCTATAATTTCTATTGTTTAATACAGTTCCAATACTTGTATAATTTTTACTATTTTTTCTAAAGTCTATATCTTGCCCTCTTCTTCTTTGTTCTTTACTTACTTTGACAATGGTATTCATTTTACCATGATCTAATTTTACATCCTGAAAATCATCATGCATAACATATTTATCACCAACAAGTTTCACTATCGTGTCTTTTTTACACAATTTTTTTAGAGTTGACATATCGTTAGAATAAACTAACTCATTATAAGATTTAGTATAACCATAATATATATCATCAAATCCATTAATATTCGCAACCGTTAATATATTACTTTTATAATCATAAATGGCACCACAAAAACTAGTAAGACAATCAGCATTAGCTACTGAAAACATTATCTTATCATAAAGTTGTTCTCCACTATACAAATTTCTTAACTTATCATATTCAGCTGACATATTTGTAGCATTATAAGAATCGCTTTGTAAACAAATAAAAGGATAACCTGAACATTTTTGTTCTTCATAACTACCATTTAATAATGAATAAAACATTAAATGATCCCTTGTTTCAATTACTTTAACTTTACATCTTTCTTTACTAAAACCAAATAAAGCTTTTCTTATTGTATAGTCGTCTAATTCTCTTCCCTTATATATTAGAAACTTTTTACATTTTAGATCACAACCAGCTAAAATCATAACCACACCTCATTTAAGTTAATATAATATATCTTTTTAGGAATAAAATCAACATTTTTTTATTTTTTATTTTTATAATATTTTTATATAATATTAGACAACATTTCACATACTTTAGTTATTACTAATTCCTTATTTTCTAGCCTCGTCGCACAAATAGCTTCTACACTATCAGTATAATATTTATTTAAATCATTATCATAAATACTAATAAATACTACATTATCCTCTCCAAAAAGATTGTGTTTATCGACTCTATTCAACTTACCAGTAATTCCTACTCCATAATTTGATCCTGTAAAATTACAAATTTTTTTACTCATTTCTTTAGCAACTTCAAAACTATATACTGAGTATTTTTCTATAATATCAGAATCAACTCCCATTTTTATTTTAAAGTCATTGGAATAGGTCACCGCACTAAATTTAAATATTTCACTAGCTCCCTCTATATTAGTAATTGCATTACATACTCCACCACCAGTACATGATTCCATAGTACTTATAGTTTTATTCAATTGAGTTAATCTTTCAACTATTTTCTTCATAAACATCCTCCATTATTACTATACCACACTTAGTAGTTTTTTTAGTACAGGATGTTGGATTTTAAGACATCGATGGCAGGACGTACCGAAACATAATATTTTTCAGAATCCTTTACTCCTATTCTAGAAGTCCTAAGAGAATAGCCACTTATGCAAAGTGCCCTCAAATTATCATTGGATAAAAGCGTTTCCAACCAGTATCGTTGAACAAAATCATTAGATGAATTATCAGAACAACTAGTATTTTCTCCTAAATAATCACATCCATAAATATTAACATCAGATACTTGTTTTATATTACAACCAGCAGATATTTCCTGTATAGTTAAAAATCTTGCAGCTCTATTGACATAAGTAAATAACGCTAATTGATTATTTCCATTATTAGATGTTATTTCATCTTTTTCATTCAATAACTGTCTAGAATCTTTATATAACTTTACATTACTCCACTGACTCGTACTTGGTAATTCATTATAACCTGTTCGTGGTCCATGCCAATTCTCATTACTAGAATCATACGCAAATCTTGTTGTATTGTCAGGCTCTCCTGCTTTTACATTATTATAATAGATTAAGGTTGCATAATCGCTATTAAATGATTTTGATGTCGTATCATAGTAATCACTCACATAGTAGAATCTTTCTGTGTTACTATCGTAGACTCCATCTCCATCTACATCACAGTCAAAGGCGTCCCCTGATCCAAGCTTTCCACTTACTCCATAATGTCCATAAGTTATCGTATCACCTACGCTACATATATCATTACAAGAAAATGATGGGTTTGTCTTATATGCTTTACATACTTCTGTGTGTAAAGTAATTGCTCTTTTACATAACTTAGGTTCTACTTTTTTTGCACTATCTTCTTTTTGTACATAATTAATTTCTAGACTTAGTTTTAAGGTCTCTGTCGTCTTAGATAAATCCTCTTCTGTTATATCATCTTTATATAGAAGCATTACTTCTACTGTTTTGGTTTCTTTTGCCTTAAGTAAATCATTAATATTTAGTTCTGCTCCATTATCATATCTAACTCGGTATTCAATATATTTCTTCTCATTCTCTCCTATTCCGCTCTTTATTACTTTGCCTATCATGGCATCTATATTACCCTCATTTTCAATATCAAAACTAAAAGCATAATATGTACCAGGTTTAGGTAAAGTTACTTCATAGTTTATAGTAGTAGGGGTTTCAATACCTGCTTGTTTACTAGCACTAACACTTCCCTCAAACTCTTTAATATTAGTAAAATAAATATTCCATTCTCCTTTTTCAACATTAGATTTTCCTCCTAATGTTAAAGTAGTAGATATCAAAGCATAACCAATAG
>CANRBB010000025.1 GCA_947628745.1 uncultured Bacilli bacterium
TTATGATAATTGAAAGGGAAAGCACCTGATATATTTCAAATGTATCCAATAACATCATAGCAAACAAATGTTCTTTGCGCAATGATTTATACTAAATTTTGACAATTTAAAAACATCGGGATTTAATTTTAATCTTTGATTTAATAATGATTGATTCGATATGTTCTCATCTTCATTCATATCATTATAAAAATTATTAATTTCCATATTTGTACTTAGTCCTTCCTTATTTAATATATATTTCATTAATTTTTGAAATCCCGTTTTTCTTTCTCTAGTAAAACTATTTGGTGTTAATCTCCCTATATTTTTTAATTCTTCTGAATTTATTTTATTTCTAATTAATTCAATTCCTTCTTTATTAAATTTTAACACTAATTTAACTCCTTTTATTCTATATATCTATTTTATCATTTACACATAATAAAAACTACACATTTTCTTATGTAGTTTTTTAAACTGATGACGTTGCTTCTTCCTTTAGGGCACCATAGGGAAATCCGCTCGAACTTTTTATAAAGCTTTGAGAATAAATAGACAATCGATTCTAAAATGGATTGATTTTTTTCTTGTTTAGAAAAGAATTTTTCAAAGAAGGGATTGGTTAAATGGCAAATGTTATTAAGCAAGAAGTTAGAATGGAAGAATCATTAAGAAAGAGATTAGAGTTTATATGTGAGTTTTGCAGAGTTAAACCAATTATTATTGACGGCAATTTAAGAACTATCGATAGAACTAATTTTACATATCTAGAACCACATAATTATAATTAATTTATTTAAGAATGAACAAGAATGTTAAATAATGATATTATATTCATTGATAAAACACTCCTTAAAACATTTTAAATATTGAGTGTTTTATCTTTTATTTTAGAAAAATTTATTTTCCCACATCTAATTTACTACACCAAAAAACATAAGAGATGGAATTTAGTGTCATTATTTAAAAAATATTTATTTAAATTATAAAATTGTTGTATTCCTTTTCTTTGAAAGAAAATTAAGTGTTTTTCCTTTCTTGTAGTTACTAAATTATAAAACTTAAAAATAAGGCTATTATGAAAATAATTATAATAATTAAAAAGCAATAACCCCTACTCTATATTAATACCTTTGAAGTATGAGGTTGAATAACGATTGTAAAATGAGTCATCATTTAAAAGACATATAATGTACGCCCATCTTGGAGTAAATATTGTAAGCCCTCGGCCAATGAAATATTCTAGCAATTAGGCAATTATATATCTCATCTATAAACAAAATTATACAGACGATAAGTGTAATACCTAAAAAAAGTTTTTTATTTATTTTGGAAGCGATAAAGAAGCATATTGGTACCAAAATATAGATAAAACCTAAACTAGAAATGCCAAAGAATAAAATACTCCTTAAACATACATAACCACCTATATTTCCAAAATTCCAAATTTCTTTGTTATAGTCCCAACATCTATTCCCTGCTCTTACCTTATCCATAGTCCAACCAGTTATAAGTTCTAATACGCCACATAATATCATGCTAAGCAAGAATATTTTTAAGGGCTTTTTTCTATTTTTATACATAGTACAATAAATAATAATACTGGCATAAGCATAAATATTGACCCATGGTAAAAAATGCCCTCCACGCCAATAAAACTGCTTCATGCCACTATTTATATAATAAAATATATATTCGACTAAAAAACCATATATTCCTGTAATAATGAACATTAACCCCAAAATTCCTAACATAGTTTTTTGGTCGAAATGATGTTCTATATCAAGATACTTTTTATATTTTTCTTTCATATTTTCTACTTCCATTTACTATATGATATGTATAGAAAATTTATAAAATAGAAGGAATTAATTTTCGTTGATATAAATTTTCTATTAATCTCATTTATGGTTCTAAGTTTTTTCTATATTGTAGTATTTTTAGCCCCATTGCAATTATAATATACCAAATTACATAATAATTGTGAACTATTTTTTTAAATTATATAACTTTTATGGTTTGTCCCAGTACGAAAAGTGTTTAAAATAATGGCTACCTGTATAACTATTTTTATGAAATTAGAAGGTTATGATAAATGTATCTATTTAGCACGCTACAATATAGAAAAAGCTCCTCGAGAAAGGAACCTTACCCTATATTGTACAAAATACCATGCAATTTTTACAAAGTACATTTGATTGAATTTTATCCATTATTTATTAATTTGCCATAAGTCTTAATGCACTTTACTTTATTTAAACGTTTTCTAATTTAGCATAATAAATTAGGTACAAATTTTTACATCGTCTTGTTTTAGAATAAATACATCTATTAAATTAATCGAGCAACTTTAATGATAATGAAGCCTGATTAATAGTTCCTCCGTCATCTGATGTAGTAGAAATTATGGCAAGAGAAATAGATGATAAATCTGTTAATCTAGCAATAATATTTTTAGCAGCCATTCCCATACCCGCATCGGGCAATGTGATTGTACTCGAAGATCCTGTTACATCTTGGTCGTTTTCTTTTACGCCAATGACTAAATCTCCTGCTTTAGTTAAAGTGGCAATAACATTATACGTTATCTCATACTTCCCACCTTCAATTATTTTAACAGCATTATTTTCTCCTGTTACGCCATAGGCTTCCATTGGAGTATCTAACTTAATAGTAATATATTCATCTTGTTGTGGGAATGTCTGGGAAGAAGTTGAATACATTCCTCCATAAGCATTAAGTCCAGCAGCAGGTCCTGTTGGTCCTGTTACACCTTGAGGACCTATTTGTCCTGCTTCACCGGCTGGACCTGCTGGACCAGTTGGCCCTGTTGGACCAATTGATCCCGTTGGACCTGTGGGTCCAAACGCAAAACATGGGCCACAACATGGTTTTAATACTTTTTCATCGGTACAGTTATTTTGCATGTTATGTGATTGCATAGTTTCATCTCCTTTAACAATATCATATGAAAAAGAAGTGAATAATTGTAGTTAAGAAAACTATATTATATGCTAAATTATTATATGAAAATACTCTTTAATTAGTCTGTATTTCGTTCCTAATTTAGTATTAAATTTTTGGTGAAAAAAGCATACATTTTATATAATTTTTATAAGAGTAATTTAAAGGTTTAAATCCTACTAAAATCTAAAACGTTGATAACTTTATGTTTAAGAAAGTTTTTTAATCTTATCACTGATTCTTATTATCTTGTTACTAATAGTTTGAATTTTTCTTTTAGTTTCTTAGTATAAGAGAAACACCCAGTTTACTTTCGGTAGATTAAGTTAACTATGTTATTGAATGGTGCTCCACTTGGTTTATTTTTCTCTTTTTTTTAAATCATATATTGTATCAACAGTATCACAAACATTTTGAGAATGAGTTACAATAATAACACACTTATTTTCTTCATGAGCTAGCTTTTTAAATATTTCTAAAATTTCAGTTTCTGTTTGCTTATCAAGATTTCCAGTCGGTTCATCTGCAATTATCATTTTAGGGTTATAAGATAAGCTTCTTGCGATGGCCACCCTTTGCTGTTCTCCACCTGATAATCTTAGTACCTTACGATTAGCATAGCTTGCTTTTAGTCCTACTTTTTCCATAAGCTCAATGGCTTTTGCTTTTTTATTTTTTATTTTTAAACCATTGACATCCATAGAAAGAACTATATTTTCACTAGCTGTCATAAAAGGAAGCAAGTTATAACTTTGAAATACAATACCAATATCACTATTGCGATACTTATCCAAATTCATATCTTTTAAACTTTTACCATCAAATATAATTTCACCTTCAGTACATTTTTCAAGCCCACTTATAAGTGATAAAAGTGTGGTTTTACCTGTTCCACTTCGACCTCTTATGGCATATAACTTCCCACTTTCAAAATCAAAGCTAACATTTTTTAAGGCATAGTCACCTTCTTCTGCATCACTATATCTATAACTAGCATTTTTAATACTTAAAATAATTTCTTTTGGAGAAGTAATTTTTTCTTTAACTTCTTTTTTTTCGTTTTTATCTGAAACATACTTATTTTCTTTATTCTTAACCTTTACCTCTTTTTGAGAAACATTATTTCCAAGGTTATCTTTTGAAACATAGTCATTCTTTTTCTTATTAGCCATTATTAAGACCTCTCTTTCAATATTGTAAGTGGTGAAAATCTTTGAATACTAACCATCGATGCTATTGAACTTACTAATACTAGTGAAAGACCAATACCAAGTAATTCTAGTAAAACTTTAATATCTACTACTGCATCAATAGAATCATATGCTTGAACAACTGGCATACCTTTACCATGCATATTTCCTCTTTCACCACCACGATTCATTCCACCAAAGTTTTTATTTACTTCTTCAGTTTTTTCATTACTGCTATTTATTTCACTAGCGAGTAATGAATTACTAACTCCCTTAGAGCTTACTGCTCCAATTCCTGCACCAAGCATAAGAGCAACTACTGAAACAATTGCAAGTTCTACTACAAATTGCATTGTTAATTTTAATTTACTAATACCAATTGTTCTTAAAACACCGATTTCATATTTCCTTTCACGAATATTAATCATATTGATTACAAATAAGACAATTCCACCAATGATAAGGGTAATAATTAAGAAAGTAGTTGAAAATGATGAAATATTTTTCACACTGGAAACTCCACTTTCAGCAAGCTCTTCATTCGTTTGTAGGATGAAGTTTTCATCTAATCCTTTTTCATAAAATTCATCTTGAAGATTTTCCACATTATCATAAGAATCTATAATAAAAGTGGGATGAATTGAGGCTTTTAAATTTTCATTTCCATTGGTAAGATTAACAACCGCATCAGTATTAGTTATTATTGTATTTACAGAATTAGAAAACATAGACATTGACTCTTGATTATCTTCTTCATTCTCTTTAAAAATACCAATAATTTCAAACTCATAAACATTTCCATCTTCATCTTCTAGTTTTATTTTGTCATTTAGTTTTAAATTATTATAACTAGCAAGTTCTTCATTGATAAATACATAATTACCATTAAAGGCAATGTTCCAAGCATTATCAGTTATCTCATTCATAGTATAGGTACCACTAATAAATTCACTCATTGCATCCTCTGAACTATAACCCGTTAAAGTAAAATCAGTAGATGACATATTATTTTCTTTGCCATGACCAAATCCATTTGGCATATCGCCATTTGATTCAATTTCTGCTTTTTCTATACTATTACCATTTAGCCCAACACTATAGGTATAATAATAACTTTCAATATAATCACTATCTGCAAATTTTAGAACATCACTAATTGTATAACTTGCAATATTATCAAACTTCTCTCTTGCACTTTCTCTTCCCTCTTCTTGAGATGGGTCAAAGCTTTTCATCATGTTTTCCCTATTAAAGCCAATTGTTACTTCTTTATCATAAGCACTTTTATAAGAATTTATTAAATCCACTGCTGTATTTTTGATTGCTAGGGTTATCGTACATGCACAAGCAATGATTAAAATAATAATTCCTATTAAAATATTCCTCCCTTTATTTCTTTTAATTGAAATCCATGCGTTTTTTAATATAAACATAATCTTCCTCCTTAAAAACAATATCATTTTATTATGTAAATATTAAAGAAACATTAAAAAACATCAACTTTTTTCGTCAATGTTCGTTAATGTTAATTTTTTTTAAATTTAACTTCAAAAGTAGTATATCCCTCTTTTGAATAAGCATTAATATTACCATTATGAGCCTTTACAATGTTTTTGGCGATGGCAAGGCCCAAACCATATCTTCCACTTTTGCGATTATGACTTTTATCATTTCGATAAAATCTTTCAAATATCTTTTCGCATTCAGTAGGTGGTATAGGATCCCCTTTATTAATTACTTTCAATTTTATTTCGAATTTATCACTCATTAGATTAACTTTAATTTTACTGTTTTCTGTTCCATGACTAATAGCATTATCAATTAAAATAGATACTAATTCATCGATGCTTTCTTTATGACAGAAAAAATTTATTTTTTCTGCGATATTCGTTTCTATAGTAATATTTTTTTCATATGCTAAGCTTTCAAATGTTAAAGCTCTTTTTTCTACAATCATAGAAAAATTGTTTTGACTAAAATTTTCAGATTTTAAATATTCTGATTTAGATAGATCAAGTAATTTAGTTATCAAATTGTTCATTCTGTCAGTTTCACTTTTTAAATTGTTAATCCATTTTTCATTTTTCTTATTTGCATCCAAGCAATCAATACTTGCCATCATGACTGCAAGTGGAGTTTTAAGTTCATGGGAAGCATTTGCAACAAATTCTTTTTCTCTATCAAAACTTTCAAGAACGGGTTTAGTAATCCATTCTGTTATCTTTTTAGAAATGAAATAAATAACTAATTCTAGAATACCAACTAATAATAAAGAGATTAATAGGTTATTAAGTAACATATTTCTAGTATTAGTAGTATTTACGATAGTTAAAGAATTGCCTTTTTCATAATTATAAGCATATTGACCCCAATATAAAGACCCTATTTTGACATCACTCGTTTTATTATTAGAAATAATACTTTGGGCTTTAGTTGTAATCTCATCACTAATAGAATTATCACTATGACTTATTTTATCAATTATATTGTTGTTTTCATCTAAAATAAATGTATATACCTCATAATCCATAACTTTTCGATTACGAAGTTTGTCATCATTAATTGATTCCTTATTAGGAAAATTAGGTTTTCTCAAAGTCAAATTTCGCATTCTCGTTAAATTATTTAATATATTAGTATATTCTCTATGGTAGGTTTGAATATTAAAGAAGGCAGCAAAAAACACAGCAAATGAAGAGATGATAATAAAAATTGTTAAAAATGTTTTTTTTCTTAAATTTTCCATATCTTTTATCCCTCCATTTTGTAACCTAGATTACGAACTGCTTTGATATTTACTTTGGAGCCAATGACTTTTAGTTTTTTCCGTAAAAAAGATAAATATGCCTCTAAATTATTCGATTCATAGTCGCTGTCAATTCCCCAAACTTTATCATAAATTTGTTCTTTTGATATGATTTGCTCACGATTATTCATAAAATATTCAAGTAATAGAAACTCTCTATAAGGAATGGTGATTGACTCACTTGTTTCTAGACAGGTTAACGTAGAAGTTCTGATATTTAATGATAAATCACTATATTCTAGTATATCTTTTTCAATCTTATTTCCTTTAGCTCTTAATTGGACATTTACTCTAGCGATTAGTTCTTCAATATGAAAAGGTTTGGTTACATAATCATTGGCTCCAGTATCGAAGCCTTTTAATTTGTCATCTAATCCGGATTTGGCCGTAAGTATGATTATTTTAGCATTTATATTATTTTCTTTTAGCTCTTTTAATATCTCTATTCCATTCATTTTAGGGAGCATAATATCAAGAATAATTAAATCATAGATATTTGTCATAGCATTATATAATCCATCTTCACCATCAAAGCTTGTATCAACCTCATATTTTTCACGACGAAGTTTTGTAGCAATAATATCCGCAATGGCCTCTTCATCTTCGACAACTAAAATTCTCATTTTACCACCTCAAATTTTCTTATATTATATAATATTTTTACTATTTAAACCAGAAATTATTAAAATCATATTTCAATACTATATACCATATACTTATTTATTTTGGTTCGATACTTTTTAATTAAATTATGATTTTCATCATATTCAGCAAATATTCTCGTTGTTTTTCGAGGAGAGATAGATTCCTTTTTTGTAATTTAAAGCACTTATATTCATATTTTTTTCTCCCAATGGTTTTTTCTTTATGATGGAATTAATCATTAAACAGATACTAATGGCACTTGTATAAAAAATTAAGGTACCTATCAAAGCATTGTTTAAAAATAACTTGAAATGTTCCATCGTTTTTAATAAAACTCCATGAGCCAAATAAATTGTTAAAGAACACTCCCCTATTTTAGTAAAAATTAGCTTTTTACGAGGCATAATATTGAAAAGAAATGCACTATAAATGATTGAAAAAATATAGAGTAATATTCTCTTTAAAAAGCAGATGATAGGAGTTGAATAGGCATAATAGTTATATTTCATGTAAGTATCTTTAAATGAAAAGAAATGTCGATGAAATAGAAACCAAATTGTAACTACAATTGCAAGGAAAGTGGACAATTTTTTGTACTTTTTAACTCTGTCAAACAATTTTATATCTTCCTGATAATAACCAATAACAAAAAATGGTAAAAAGGAAAGTGTTCTTGTAATGGAGAGCGTGTTCGTAACAAACGGTAAAAAGCCAGAAAATAAAGCAATTAAAATTGAAAACAAAATCATTTTTTTATGGTCATTTCTTCTTAGTATGTACTCTACAAGATATAATTCAGCACTTGTTAATAAGTACCATAATGTAAATCTTGGAATAAAAATACTCTTGCTAGGACTAATTATTTTTAAACAATAGGCATAATAAAGACTGATTATAATTTGAGCGAAAGCATAAATGATGAACATTTTCTTTGCTCTTATAAGAGGTTTCTTTTTACTTTTTCTAGAAAACATTCCTGTAATGATTAAAAAAATAGGAATCATAAAAAAGGAACATATCTTAAAAAGACTACTATCATAGTCATAGTAATTAGAGCATATTGTTAACGTATGTCCTAGAACAACAAATATTGTTAATAATCCCTTTAAATTATCATAATAAAAAATTCTCTTCATAATTCATCACAAAAATAATAACGGTTAAATATTAAAGAAACATTAAAGATTTTAATTTTTACAAAAAAAGGAAGAAAGTCAATACCATTTTTCTAGTATGTGACTCACTTTCTTTGTTAATCTCTTTCCCAGCTACATAATATATAATCATTAAATTATTATGTTCCTCATCAGATACCGATTCTAACCAAAGTTCTCTGTTTCTTAATTTAGACAAAAAAATAGTTAGTAATAAATCATTAACTAACTATGCTATAACATTATTTTTTCTTTTTGTCTAATACTCTTTTCAATAACAATTGGCGATTTTCTTTATTAACATCTAACTGTTGCTTCATTTGTTTTTCTTGCTGTTGATCCACTAGTTTATAATTTTCTTCGATTTGCTCAACTCTAGATGAAATAAAATCTATTTTTAATCTTTCTATCTCATCTGAGAGAAGATCTTTTAAACTGTGTTCTATTTTATATGAAATCAATTCATCAATAAAATCCTTGATATAAGAAAATCTACCAAATTTAACACTTTGTTCTAAAGTATGAGTGCCAGTATTTGCACAATAAAGTGGTATTTCTCTTTTAAGTGTATCGTCTGATAAAATGATTGCTTTTCTATTTCTTACAATTGAATTAAGATTTACACCTTTATCATCAGCGTACCAATTGCGTCTGCTATCTTCTGCTATAACTATTCTTAAATGTTTTGTAACTTTAATTTCTTGCTTATCAAATGCAAGTGCTTCTACTTCAGTTGTATGATATTTTGCTTCTTGATAAAAATGAAAACTAAAACTTTTATTTTAAAAATTCTCAAGTTCATTACTATCATTTTATCATTATAATAGTAGTTATAAAAAATGACACTCATTCGCTAGAATAAGTGCCTAACACAATATAGTGGGTAGACATTCAACTTGAAAAAACTGAATGTTCCCTTTTTTTATTTTATGTAAGTTTCCTTGACAAATACATCATAACGTAAAAACGCACTTTTATCAAGCGTGTTTTCTATCTTTACTCGTATTTTCCTGAGATTCATATCATTCTGGTGTTCGAAGTAGGAATCGAACCTACATATCTTCCTTCGGAGGGAAGTATTTTATCCATTAAATTATTCGAACATAGCTGAAGCTTATTCGCAGTTAGCTCCATACTTTTTATAAAATTCTAATAAGGTTTCTTTTTTTACTTTACCATCGCTATCAAAGATATTGCCTTCTTCTCCTTCGATAGCTAAAATTTTAGATGTATCTACATGTTCGTAGTCTATAATGGTAGTACAAATAATACTGTCTTCAGTTCTACTAATGGTATTATCGTAGTAATCTAAGCCCTTGTAATTATCAAAAACCTTGCTATAAGCATCTTGATAAGTTTTTAATGTATCTTGATTTGATGTAGTTATCTTTTCAATTGAAATTGTCTTTGTTACATAATCGCCATCATAGTAAATCTCGTAATTAAGGGTGGTTTTTGCATCATTTGCAGTGGCATTTCTTGTGCACTTAATAACGTTATCACTCTTTTTGTTTGTATTTTGTTCTTTTTGACTATCACAGCCACACAAAGTAAAAATTGTTATTAAGATTAAGCTACAACCAATTATTTTTTTAGTCATTTTTATCATTTCCTTTTTCTAATTTATCCAGTCTTTTGATGATTTCTTTTTCTCTTGCTAGAATGAGTTCCATTTTGTCATGTAATTCTTCAAGAATAAGTTCACTTTTTAAATCTGTACGATAGTCGTTTTGATTTCGAAGACTATCCTTTTCGCTTTGACGATTTTGGCTCATCATTATTATAGGTGCTTGTATTGCAGCTATGCAAGATAATACAAGATTAAGTAGAATAAAAGGATATGGATCAATTTGATTGTTTTCACTTAATATATGGGTATTTAAAAGTATCCAAAAAACTAAAAATGAAATGAACAATATTATAAATAACCAGCTACCTGCAATTTCTGATATCTTGTCAGCTAGACGATCACCAAAATTCATTTTAGATTCCTCTTGTTTATCAACGTCTATGGAAATTGGCTGATCTACTAATAAATCCAATAATTCTTCTTCATCCTTGTTATCAATTTCACGATTCAAGAGCATCTTTACTATTTCTTTTTTTGTTTTGTTCTTTTCCATTTTGTCATCACCATTATAATTGTATCATTGAAAAGTCTATTAGTGCAAGGATAAAGTATTTCAAAAAAAGTGCGAGATATTCTAACTTTCTCTTCATGATAGAAAATCTCAGCACTTTTAAGTTATAACTATGCAGTTAAAAATGGGGTAAATGTTTACTCATCAGTAAACTTAGGATTTAGTATTAGTTCCATCTCCATACCGTCTGTTATTGTTGTTCCCTCACTTATACTTTGACTTGTAACATATCCTGTACCAGTTAGTTTGACTTTTATATTTAATAAATTGAGAAGACTTTCGGCGTCTTTACTAGAATAACCGACGACATTTGGAACCGTGATATTGTTGTCGTTTGTAACTAAGAAGATTTTGTCCTTATTAGTGATTGTGATACCTTTTATTGGATATTGATTTACAACTTTATTACCTGAACCTATTATAATTTGATTAGTAATATTGTTAGTATTTAAAACTTGCTTAACATCATCTAACTTTTTATTTTCAAATGATTCTACTTTATAAGTAGTTATCTTCTCACCTTCTGTCTCAGTTACTTCCGTGCCATAATATTTAGAGAGGTTACTTATAACTTCTTTGACAGCATTCCATATACCTACTTGCTTTCCACCACTCGGTCTTTTCATAGAAGCATAAATAATATATTGAGGATTACTTTTTGGGTATATGCCAGAAAATGATGAAATAATATCTTCTACTCCACTTAAATATCCTCCTCCATTTGTAGAAGCTATTTGTGCAGTTCCAGTTTTACCAATTAATTCACCACTAGGAATTCTAAAACCTGATCCTGTATTGCCAAGACCATTAACTGTGTCATCCATTAATTGAATCATTTTTTGAACAGTTTGGGTTGATGCTAAGCGTTCCTTTTCGGTCCTTTTACCTTTATAGATTACTTCTTTCGTATCAGGATCCACGATTTTTTCTACTATGTATGGTTTTAAAAGCATACCATCATTGGTAAGAGGGGTCATAGCCTGTACATTTTGCATAGGCGTTGTAGTAATACCTTGTCCAAACCCAGCATTAAAGATTTCAGTTTCATATTTGAAGGAAAGCTGACCCGCGCTTTCATTTGGCAAAGTAATACCTGTTTTTTTACCAAAGCCCAGTCTCCTGTAATATTGTCTTAGCATAGCACTATTCATGAAATTTTTGATTAGATTTATGACTCCAACGTTTGAGGATAAAGCATAGCCTCTATCATAGGTAATATAACCCCAACCATTTCTATTCCAATCACCGATTACGGTTCCGTCACTAGTTGTATATTCTCCTGATTTATATGTAGCATTGCCATCATAGACATTATTTTCCATAGCTGCCATGTAAGTAAAAGTTTTCATGGTACTACCTGGTTCATACGGTGATGATATAGTTAAGTCTAAATAACTTTGAATATCATTTCTAGTATTTAAATCAAAGCTAGGATTTGAGGAAAGGCCTAAGATTTTACCTGTTTTAGCATCTAGGACAATCATGGTAAACCATTCATAGCCATAATTATTTTTTGCATTTGTCAAAGCTTGTTCAATAAAGAATTGAACGTTACTATCTATAGTTAAATAAATATCTTTTCCTTGCGTTGCTTCCTTTCTTATCTCTTTAGTTCCTGATATTTTATAACCTTTTAAATCTTTTTGATAAGTTACATAACCATTTTCTCCTTTTAGAATATTATCATAATATAATTCTAGTCCCATTTTTCCCTTAATGACTTCTTCTTGATCTTCATTTTCTTCTACTGTTGCATATCCTAGTGTATATGACAAAAAGTTTCCTTTGGGATAATATCTTTTATAACTTTCAATAAAGTCTAGCCCTGGTAAATTAAGCTCCTCAATCTTATTCTTTTCTATTTCAGTTAGACCTTTACCTTTATTTCCGAATTCAGTTTGGTACAGTCCTTTTTTGTTAAGATATGTCAAAATATCTTCTTTTGTCATATTAAGTATAGGGGCTAATTTTTCAGCAGTTAACTCTTTGTCAACTACATGTTGTGGCTTATTTTCATCAGTAGTACGTGATGGACTTAAATAAGCAATTAATTTGTATGAAGTTATGTTTTGAGCAAGAACATCTTTATTAGCACTATAAATCGTTCCTCTTTGTGCATATAATGTTTGAGTTCTCGTAGTTCTTTGAGCGGCTAATTCTTGTAAATTAACATTGTCAACCGTTTCAGATAGTGATAATTGAAGAACCCTTAATATGATTACTATAAACAAAAAAAGAGACGATAATATTAAGATTTTACTATATTTTATATTATTCCTTCTCTTTTTTTTCTTCAACTGAATCACGTCCTTAAATCTATCTTACAACCTTTATATTAGCATTATTATAACTCAATCCTTCGCTTTGTGCAACTTCTTGGATCTTGGTAAGAGAGGCCAATTCGTCAATAGCCATGGCTAAAGAGTCGTTTTCTTTCTTTTGTGAAGCTATTTCTTGTTTTTTCTCTTCAACTTCAAAATTTAATTTAGAAAGAGTTGCTTTAGAAAAGACAATAGAAATTGGTGATATCAACACTAGAGTAATTGCTACTGCATAAATTAAGCGTTCAAATTTATTACCCTTTATTTTTTGCTTCGTTTTAGTCTTTTTCATAATATCACGTTCCTTTATTTTATTCTTTCTATAATACGAAGTTTGGCACTTCTTGATCTATTATTATCATTTAATTCTTCATCTGTTGGTGTTATAGCTTTATTTATAACTAGTTTAAAGTCAGGAAGTAAGTCTTTTGAAATGTTAGGTAAGCCCTTAATTTTTTCATCCACGGCACATAATTCTTTGAAATAATTCTTAACTATTCTGTCTTCTAAAGAGTGAAAGGTTATAACTTCTACTCTGCCACCTACATTTAGCATTTGTAAAGCTTGCTCTAAGGCAGGTCTTATTACATCTAATTCGTGATTTACTTCAATGCGAATGGCTTGAAAAATTTGTTTAGCAGGATGTTTTTTTCGCCTTTCACGTTCTGGAACTGCCATTTTAATAATTTCTACTAATTCCAGTGTGGTGTTAATTGGTTGAGTTTTGCGATAATTTACTATTTTTTTGGCTATTTGATAAGAAAATTTAGCTTCACCATACTCTTTAAAAATCCTGTTCAAATCATTTAAAGAGTAGTTATTAACGACATAATAAGCGTCAAGTGAGGCATCTTGATTCATTCGCATATCAAGTCTTGCGTCTTCGTGATAGCTAAAACCTCTTTCTTTGTTATCTAGCTGAGGAGAGGATACACCTAAGTCAAAAAGGGCTCCATCAATTTTATTAATGCCTCTTTTATTTAGCTCTTGTTTTAAATTAACAAAGTTACTTTTTATGATGGTAAAATTGGTCCCTATCTTGCTTAATATTTGAGTGCTGTACTCAATAGCGTCGTTATCCTGGTCAAAGGCGAATAAAAACCCCTTTTTTATTCTTTCTAAAATAGCACTGCTATCTCCTGCGTAACCAAGTGTAGCATCCACGATGATACTATCTTCTCTAATGTTTAAGTTTTCTATTACTTCTTTCTTTAAAACGCTTTTATGCATATTATTTATCACCTATATATTTGTGTCTGTCGCGAATATGTTTTCAGCAATGTCTGCCATATTGTCTTTAGTAGAATCAAGGAAATTATTCCAGTTATCTTTAGACCATATTTCTAGACGATTACCTGCTCCTATTATGACACATTCTTTTTCTAAGTTGGCATAGGCAATTAGTGGCGATTGTATATTAATGCGACCCTGCTTATCAAATTCCACTGTTATAGCTCCCGATAAGAAGAAACGCATGAATTGGCGGGCGTCTTTTTTGGTAAAGGGTATCTTTTGAAGGTCTAAAACTATTTTCTGAAAATCTTCTTCGGAATATGCAAATAAACAGTTTTCCAAACCTCTAGTAATAACAAATTTTTCGCCTAAATCTTCACGAAACTTGGAAGGTATTGTAAGTCTTCCTTTGTCATCTAGATTATGATGATACTCTCCCATTAACATAAATATTCACCACTTTTCCCCACTATCAACCACTTCAATAATATATTACTACCACATAGTAATTTTGTAAAGAAAAATGGAAAAAATTTAGGATGGTTTACATTGTTTACACTAGTAAAAAAGTACAGAAAAAAGAAACTGGCTTCCGCAGTCTCTTTGTTATAAAAATAGTTAATATAAAATGTTATTTTTAGCGACGTCGATGGCGGGACGAAACCCAAGGATGGTGACATTATTAGCAAAGTTGTTACCCACGTAGCGGCCATTGCCGTACACAAACCAGACGAGGTTAGAATCAGCCGCACGCGCGCTTTCTAACCACCAATGTTTTAGTGCTGTATCTGAATACCAGGTATTTTCTAGTAAATATTCACAAGTATCTAGTTCTCCTACTTTCCACGTACCAGCAGTTATACCACAAGCCTTATTTACTTCTTGAACAGTTAATAATCTAGCTGCTCTATCAGTATAAGTAAATGTTCCTAGAGTGCCACCAGTAGTGGTATTTCCTGCACTTTCATTTAGTAGTTGTCTTGTTTCATTTAATAATGTTACTTTACTCCACTGACTTGTACTTGGTAACTGAACATATCCAGTTACAGGTCCATGCCAATTTTCGTTACTGGCATCATACGCAAATGTTGCTTTATTATCAGGAACTCCAGCCTTTACATTATTATAATAAATTAAGGTTGCATAACTATCATTAAAAGATTTACTTGTTGTATCGTAGTAATCACTTACATAATAAAATCTTTCTGTATTACTATTATATACTCCATCACCATTAACATCACAGTCAAAAGCATCTCCTGATTTTAGTTCACCACTAGTTGTTGACTTATTACCATATGTCATAGTCTCCCCTACACTATATATGGCATCACATGGCTTATATTCTTCGGTTTTATGATCTTTACATATTTCTGTGTGCAAAGTTTCAACATTAGCTCTTTTACATAACTTAGTATCAACATCTACTTTTTCATCATCTGCTTGAACATACTCTACACCAAACTCCATCTTTAGTGTTGTTTTCTCTTTTGGTAAATCTTCTTCGCTTATATCTTTTTT
>CANRBB010000026.1 GCA_947628745.1 uncultured Bacilli bacterium
AATTTTATTGAAAAATTTTTCCATATTAGCTAAAATTAAACCAAGGAGTTTGATTATGAACAAAGATAAAAATAAACTAGTAATAGAAATGGGCCTTTTTTCTTTAATTACAATATTATTACTAGGATTAGTTACAATCAAAGAAATAAAACCTACTATATATCTCCAACAAATAGATACCAAATTACAAAAATATATTGAAAAAAATTATGCAAATAACTTATCTGAATTTAATATTGGGAAAACATCTTTTAAAAATAATGAATATATCAAAAAAATCACCAGTCGAGAAAACAATAGTCTTTATTTTCTTGTTAAATATAAGAATAAAAAGATTAGTAGTACTTACCAAAAAGATTACTCAGAAGGTGCTACCCTTATTAATAAAGCTGAAACTAAGCTAAATAAAGATCTCACTAATAAATTAAAGACAGTTAAAAGCGACGAACTGCTAACTATCTCTTATAATACTAAATTAAACAATTGCACTAAAATCATTCAAGAACAATTACTTAAAGAAAATTTTAATATCCCCCTTTATACTATAAATATAGAAAAAACTATCTTGTTTTCCACCCAAACTATAAATCAAGAATTAATAAATCTTGATAATTTAATTACAAATCTTAATTTCAAACCCAAAAATTATAATATTACTTTTACTAACCAAACAAATATAACAGAAACTATTAACTTTACCATAGATTCTGCTATAATAAAAACGAGTAGTAATATTATTTCTGATGCCATTATCAATAATGATCAAGCTACTCTAACTAAATACAATATAGTTGTAAAAAAGTTAAATTAAAGGAGAAAATTATGTCAGATTGTTTATTTTGTAAAATTATTAATAATGAAGTACCTTCAAAAAAAATTTATGAAGATGATTTAGTCTTAGCATTTTTAGATATTAGTCCTAATAGTAATGGGCATATCTTGTTGATTCCTAAAAAACATTTAGTAACCGTACTTGATATGAATGGTACTTACCTATCTCATTTTTTAGATGTTATTCAAACTAAATTATATCCTCTTTTAAAAGAGAAGCTTAATATTGATGGGCTAACTATTACACAAAATAATTTTTTAGGTCAGGATATAAAGCACTATCACATCCATCTAATACCTAGATACTCAAACAATAGTCCTTACAAAGAAAAATTAGACGTTGATGAAATTTATCACATTTTAGTTAATGATTAATAATTATAAAACAAATATCAGATATAGTAACTATTACCATAATATTACTAAACCATACTGGTATTTTTTTTATTAATTTATTAAAAAATGGCTGTAAAAATAAAAGAAACAGAACTGACATAGCACCCCAAATTAGACTTATTTCGAGACATATATATTTCCCAAAGTGACACCATAAATCACTATAATCCCAATAAGCCTTATGAAAAATAGCTTCTAATAACATCCCTGTACCTTGTTCCAAAATAGTAAGAACCACAGTTGACGCTAAAAACAAATATATAATCTTAGTTATTTTCTTTGTTTGAACATGATTAAAAATTAACCTTTCCAAAAAAATAATAATTATGACACCCAAGCCATAAATAGGCTTGATTGGTTCATACAAAACATTAGTAATAAATTTAGATTTACTTATAAGTGACACAACATTTTCAAACAAAAATCCTATAAAACCATAAATATAAAAAGAATTAACATAATAATACATATTATCACCATTATCAATTTCCCCAAAAAAAAGAGTATTATACTCAATTTTAATACTCTTAATAATATGTATTATTATTACTAACTGTACATCCTAATATAATAGCAAGTAAAATGTATAATACTATAATAAATACATATCCATTGCCACCTCTTGTTCTATTAGTACAGCAAGTTGTACTAGAACTATTTGTTTCTGGACAAGACATTAAAACACCTCCCTTAAATATATGCACCTAAAATGATTATTAGTAAAATAAATAGTACTAAAATAATTGCAGATGATGATACACAATTTCCCATATTCTTTCCTCCTTTTTATTGGTATTCACATTATTGTATGGTATTAAGTCGAAATATGTGATTAAACTAACCCAAATTCTTGAAATTATTATTAATATTATGTTATTATAATAAGTGCATACAGGAGGATAATCAAAAAAATAAATTTTGTTCAAGTTTATGACTATGTGTGCCTTGAACGAAGTGAAAGGAATAATGGTTCTTATGAAGAAAAAGATATTATATATTGTTACTATTATCTTAATGATTGGCTTACTTACAGGCTGTGGCAAAGCCAAGCTTAAAAATGGTGAAGAATTAGTTGCTAAAGTTGATGGTTATAAAATTACAGCTGACACTTTATACAAAGAGTTAAAGGAAAAATACGCTGTTGAAGTTTTAATTGATGATATTGATCATGAGCTACTTGATACAAAATACAAAACTGATGAGAATGAAACTAAACAAGTAGATGACGAAATTGCTAAAATGAAAGAAACTTATGGCAATGACGAAACTGTCTTCTTACAAGCTATCAAACAAATCTATCAAGCTAATTCCGTAGATGAACTAAGAAAAATGTTATCTCTTGAATATAAGAGAAATCTTGCCATTAGAGATTATGTTAAAGATAATGAAGTAACAGATGATGAAGTTACTACATACTATGAAACTAAGGTTATTGGTGATGTAAAAGCAAGTCATATCTTTATAGCATCTAATGCTAAAGATTCAGACTCAACTGATGAAAAGGAGAAAAAGGAAGAAAAGGCAAAAAAAGAAGCTGAAGATATTATTAAAAAGCTTAAAAAAGGAGAATCATTTGAAAGTCTTGCCAAAAAATATTCTGATGATAAAACTACTTCCGCTAAAGGTGGAGATTTAGGTTATTTTAATAAAGATGACAACTTTGATGATGATTTTGTAAGCGCAGCAGCCAGTCTAGAAAAAGGAAAATATACAACGGAACCTGTTAAGACAAAATATGGTTATGAAATAATTTTAAAAGTCGACGAAAAAGATAAAGAAAAAAAGGAAGACATAGAAGACGAAATTAGATATAGCCTTGCCGAAGAAAAGTTAAGTGCTGACACTAGCTCTACAACTTACTATAAAAGACTTCAAAAATGGAGAGAAAAACAAGGTTTAAAATTCGAAGATAGTAGCGTAAAAAAATTATATGATGACTATATGGAATCTTTAACTAAAGACTCAACAGAAGAGTAGAACACCTACTCTTTATTTTTTGCTTATAGTCCTTTTTGCATTAATCTCTCACGAATTTTATACTCTAATTCCATACCAGAATATTTTCGTGAAAGTCTAGCTTTAATCTTTTGATACTCCTTTTCCCTTATAATACTATCATCACCAAAATTAGTATTATCAAGCACTTGATTAACAACATTGGGGAAAAAACCTTGATTACATAAATCAATTTTAATTTTCTTTTTCAAATAATTATTACCCTTATTTCTATTTGCCTTAACCTGTTTTTCAACTATCTTAGTTATCTTATTTTTTTGTTCATTCTCATCATATTTTTTTAAAACATCATCTATTATATTAGAGACAACCCCCTTCTTCTCCAATTCCATTCTAATTTTAAAAGGCCCATAAGATGTAGTTAACAACTTTGTATTCAAAAAAGCATTAGCATATTTTAAATCATCTATATATCCCTGTTTTTTTAATCTTTCGACTGTAATATCTATATCTTCTACTCTAAATCCCAATTTTTTTAACTTTTCTCTTACCTCTTTTTCCGTTTTCAAAGATACTTTTAAAAATTCAATCGCCTTATAGTAACAATCATATGAATCATTTATTAATTTAATTCTTTTAATATCATTTTCATCAATTGCACTATTAATCAACAAATTTTCCTTTAAAATTACATCTTCATATAAGTCTATTATTAACCCGTTTTCTAAATAAACCCTATAAATACCATTGTTCATTCTTTTATATTTATCAATTTTCATACTTGCACACCACCAATCTCTTCACAATATATCATACAAACAAACGTATGTCAATAATGCTTGCGTTGAGTTATAGTTCTTTACGATTGCGTTGAGTTCTAGTCCTTTCACAACTTATAAAATTTAGCATTAACTTAAATAATTCCCTCGCTTAACTACATCTTACTTAATAATATAGGGCATATCTTTAGAACCATTTCCTCCTACTAACTTAACATCTTCCTTCAAATAAACAACAGGTCTTTGATATTTTTTACTATCCTTACTAATTTGTACCACACTACCCTGTTTTGTGATAGCCAAATACTTACCATCCCACGCTAACCATTCATCCATGCCAGTATATAAATAACTACTCGAAGCATTATTACATTTAAAAATATCACTAAAGCAGTCCTCATCAACCCCATAATTAAATGTATTTTTATAGTCCATTAAAGTTAAATAAGTCATATTAGTCTCGTACGAGCCCCCTTCCTCGTTTCTCATAAAACTCTCAATAAGAGAAGACTTAATAAAATAATCCTCATTATATCTACTTAAATCATCCAATACATTACCTCTTACTATTTTTATCCTTTCCTCTATCCCATTTTTCAAAGGAACTTTCTCAATACCAACTATTCGCCACACCTCACAACTACTTAAATTTTTATCAGTGCAATTAAAATACACATAATTATTAGCTACTGAACCAATATATCTACTGCTATCATTTATTTTATATAACCCTAAAGCTTGATCGGTATCAATATAATATTCATCCATATTAGAAACAATTGTTTTTAAATAATTCAAAAAATTATCTTCATAGACATAGTCAACATATATTTTAAAAGCAGTCTTATTCTCTACCTTAGTACATTCTTCATCAATCCATACTTTTAGCATCACATTATCTTTCTCTAGATCTTTTAAACTACCACTATAAATAATATAATTATTATCAGCAGCTTCATCAATCATTCCCATCTTTTCATTAATAGAATAATGTACACACTTTAAATTTACTTTAGCATCATTACTAACTGTTTTATCAACCATCAAATAAATATTATAATTTATCAGTCTCTTCTCTTTATTATATAAACTAATATTATAAAAACCTTGCCTCATAGCATCTTCATTACTCATTATTGATGTACTATCTAAATAAATATTACTATTATCAGAAACATTTCTATAATTTAGACCAACTTTATCTAATAACGCCATATTACCATAAAAATCACTATAACTTATAAATACAAGCATAAAAACAAGTACACAAATAGTAACACAAGTAATAACTATTTCTTTTTTTAAACTATATTTCCTCATATTATTTACCCTCTACATTATAACAAAAAAAAAGACTACTAAAATAACTTTAGTACCCTAAAAAACGACAATATTATTAATTATATCTATTATTACACCACTTAAAACTCCCACTAAATATAATATACCTATTATTTTTATATTTTCTTTTATATCCTTGTTAACTTTAAATAATACTAAGATACTTACACCACTACCTGTAAGTAAACCACCTATCATCGCCCCAAATGATATAGCTCCTTTTAGATATAATTCTGTTTGTACTACACTAGCGGCACAACTAGGTATAAGTCCAATCAGTGCTGTAATTGTAGAACCAAATATACTATTCTTAAGTAACAATTTTGATAAATAGTTAATACCAACTGTATGCATAATTATATTTAATATCAAGGAGATTAGTCCTATAAATAAAATAATTATTAATGTATGCTTTAAGCTAGACTTAAATATACCATGTTCACAATCACAATGATCATCATTACATATTTCATATTTTATCTCTTGCTTCTTACATTTTAAAACTAAATCAATAATAAAACCACAAATCATACCTATAACTACTTTTATTGCTAAAATTTCTACTATTAAACTAACTCTAATACCATGACTAAGTAATATAGGCAACATTTCATCACTTGTTGCTAAAAAAATAGATATTAATGTTCCCAAAGATATTATTCTAATCGCATATAAATTGGTGGCCATAACTGAAAAACCACACTGTGGTATCGCCCCCAACAATGACCCCCATAAAGGACCAAAGCGACCAGCCTTGCTTATAGTCGTTTTATTTTTATCTGTTAATTTATGTTCTACAAATTCAATAATTAAAAATGCAACAAATAAAAATGGTACTAATTTTAAAGTATCAGTTAGAGTATCCAACAAAACATCTTGCATCCTAATCCCTCCAATATCACTCACAAAATATACCTACTTTATTAACACTGTTGCTGTATGTCGCAAACCTCACTATCAATAGCTTTAAATCCATTTCTATATATTTTTGAAAGTTCATCCACTTGTTTATCGCTCAATTTCTTATCATATGAAATATAAGAATCAACTAACCCAACGTGATACTTTTTAATTTTACCGTCTTTAATAAATAGTACCGTAGGCATAACTAACTTTTCACTATCTCCATATAATTGGTTAAACTTATCAGCTAACACATCCTTAATTTGCTTAAATAATGTTTCATCCTCACTATTATTTACTTTAGATACATCATAATAATATATAATTTTACAATCAAATTCATTCCCCACAGTTAACAATACAGGTACAGCTTCTCTTGAAAACAAATCAGCACTACTACCAAAAAAAATTACTCCTGTTCCTTTGGTTAACTTATCTACAACTTCTTCTTTCTTTATATAACTTATCGGATTATTAGTAACAATATCAACTTTTCTCAAACTATACTTTTTATTATCAATAGTAACTTTTTCCCCCACTAACTCTTCATATTCTTCTTTAAATTTTTTTGCATCTTTAGTACATTTAACATCTTCTTTTTCATCTTTACCAACAAATAAAAATATTAAACTTATTCCCACCAGCAGTAAAAATACACTTACTATTGTAACTACTTTCTTCATGATATTTCTCCTCATAATAACATTATAATACACAACTTATATTACATCATTATCCATCTTTTTTCAATTAAACTATATTTAATAACATACTACATATATTTTTTTATTCAATTAAAATAAGTAAAAAGCAAGACCCTTAAAAATCTAAAATTAAGTCTTGCTATTTATTATTTATATTTTTTATTTATTTAGTTCCTTTAATAACTCCATTGTCTTGCGTAACTCTAAGTCATATTGAACTATTTCTATACCACCTAATTGTTTTATAAATTCATCTTTTTCCATTTTATATTTTTTTGCTAATTCACCAGCTTCTTTATCTGCTTCTTCACTTGATACTTCAATCTTTTCTAGATTCATTATCTCTTCTAACATTAATCTATATAAAACATTTTGATAAGCTTCTTTATCTAATAATTCTCTAAGATCCTTTTCAGTAGTCTTCGTAAATTGATAATAAACATCTAGACTAATTCCTTGCATAGATAATCTTTGTTCAAATTGTTTAAGCAATCTATCAGTTTCCTCATCAACCATCTCTTGTGGTATATCAACTTCTACATTTTTAGCTACTTCATCTAAAATCTTATCTATATATTTATTTTCATTATCATATTCTTTTTGAGATTTTAATGTTTCTTTAACAGACTCTTCAAGTGTTTCTTTTGAATCTACACCATCCATTCCTAAATCTTCAAAAAACTCTTTATCAAGTTCTCTCGTAACTTTTTGTTTAATTTCATTTACCTTAACTTTAAATATAACTGGTTGCCCTTTCAAATCTTCTACACCATAGTCATCTGGAAATGAAACTGCCAATTCTTTTTCTTCCCCTGTTTTCATACCAATAACTTGTTCTTCAAAACCAGGAATAAAAGTATTGCTACCAATTTCTAATGAGTAATTTTCTCCTTTTCCTCCATCAAATGGTAGGCCATCTTTAAAACCTTCAAAATCAATAACTGCAATATCTCCGTTTTCTACTTTACCATCTTTAGTTACTAATTCTGTGTATTCTTCCAAAAGATGATTAATCTCCTCATTAATTTCTTCTTGAGTAACCTCTATTTCATCAGGCTTAATGTTTAGTCCTTTATATTTCTTTATAACAACTTCTGGTTTAGTTATGATAGTAAATACAAATTCTACACATTTATCATCTATATTCTTAATATTTACAGAAGGCTGAACAACTGGAACTAATTTGGAATCCTTTATTGCCTTATCATAAGCATTCTCTAACACAACATCAGCTGCTCCAAAATACAATGATTCCTTACCAAACTTTTTCTCATAAATATTTCTTGGAACTTTACCAACTCTAAAACCATCTACCTTAGCAGTCTTTTGTTTTTCTTTAAAAGATTCATCTATTGCTTTAGTCCAATCTTCTCCCTCAATTTTTACACATACTTCGTGTACATTATTACTTTTTGTTTCTTTTTCTTTTGCCATACTATCCCTCCAATATCACTTATTATACAGTAAAAAGTTTATTTCTACAAGAAAAAGTTTATTTGGCTATTTTTACTGATTTGGCTATTTTTGCTAGAAAGTTTATTGAGCTATTTTTACTGGAATTTACTTTTTCACTTTGCACTAGGTATTTTACACACAATTGAAGACTAATAAGTAAATATTAATAAATTATAACTAAACCACATTGTTTAATATAAATGCAACATTTGTTATATCAATAATTATACAAAATTTTAACGCAATTCAAAAAGCTTATATATCTAAGAATAATCATTTATCAAAGCAAAGATTTTTACAGGATTATTTACTACAAGAAGACGTATAGTATTTACTTTACAATCCAAAAAGTAGGCATATCCCTAAGACCATGATCGCCCCCTGCAACAGGGCTATTTATAATTTGATTATTAATAACCAATTCCGTAGAACTACCACCATCCATATTGGCGGCATTATACGCACCATATCGTTGCATTATCTCAATTAAGTCATTCATATCAGCACCAATACTAGTTGGAATTCTACCATTAATAACTAAAAACAATACAATACCATCTTGTCTTTGACCAATAGCGGTACGCGGTGCAATACCCCAACCTCCATTACCTAAAACACTAGAACTTTCACCATTAATTATTAAAAATGGTCCAAACTCAACTGCATCTCTAACACCCATAGCTAAAGCCTGTTCTTTAGTATATCTTCCTAAAACCAATTTATCATCTCTTGTAAACCCAATTAGTCCACCCCCAACATTGGCCCTAGCATACTCACTAACCACTTGCCCATCTTTAATTACTAAACCATGTGGTAAAGCACCATTACTATTCCAATCAGGATCATAAAACCCTCCTGCATTCATAGCTACAATAGCCCCATTATTTTTCGCAACCGTTGTTATCGCTTCTCCTCGTTTTCCAAGATATCTTGTAGTCGCAATTTTTACTCTACTTGGATCATATATTGCCACTAAAAAACCATTATAAGTATCTCCCTTTATTTCAATAAGTTTATATATATCCGAATTATCCCTATCCAATATTTGTTTCTCATACTCATTTTTATATGTTATCTCTATTTCCGGATTAATCTTATCTAAATCACTATTCTCATCACTCTCAATAACTACATTATTTTTCATAACTTTATCTATCGTTTTATCACTATAAAAAAGTCTCGCAATCCATTGATGTGTCTTAGTAGTCATAGAACTCGTTATCAAAAAATTTCGAAAACCATCATACGGTCCATATAATAGAAAAGCCCCCGTAGATATTAAAATAAATATAATTACCAAAATCACAACTACTTTTTTCTTTTTCATAAATACTCCTCTATATAAACCGCTTCATTTACTAAAAACCTACAATAATTTTTAATATTAATATAATTACTAAAATAAACAATACATTAAATATATATCTATATTTATTATACCAACTTACATGATTATCTTCTTTTATATAGTTTTCTATAATACTTACAAATTTTTTATTATTAGATTTATATTTTTTGGGCTTAAATTTTTTTGCTTCTTTGATTGCTTCATTTAATTTACTAAAATCTTCTAACTCAATTAAATACCCTTCCTTAGCAAATTCTGAAACAATTTGTTTTTGATGATCATTAGTATGTTCCTTATATTTAGAAAGTCTTGGTGCCGCAATTACTGGTTTATCATATTTTAATGCATTTAAAATACTACCTACTCCACCATGTGTTATTAAAATACTGGCTTTTTTCATAAGCTTATCTATTTCTTCTGGTGTAGTTAAATCAAAAATTTCCATATTATTTGATTTATATTTAGTATAACCCGCTTGAACTACCACTTTTTCCTTAATATTATTATTTTTTATCTCTCTATCAACAGCCTTTAACAGTCTTATAAAACTCTTATCCTGTGTTCCTAAAGTAACAAGTATCATTAGAAGATCCACCCTCCAAACTTAGCTTTTGGATAAAGTTCTAACATACTTTTCCATTGTACAATAAACATATCAGCTATGGGATAAATTAGTTTCCCAGTAATTGTCTTAGTCAACATATTTGCAAAAGTTTCTATGTATATTACTCTACTACCAAACAATTTTCCTAAATAACATATTGGTCCTGCTGTATGCGTACCAGTCGTTACTATATAATCAGGATGAATTTTAAAATAAAGATAAATAGATTTTAAACAATTAAAAAGTAATTTAAATACATAAGTAAACATATGATCCTTTGTACCATATACTAAATAACTTACTTTTTTACCATATTGTTCTTTTAAATAGAGGTTAGATTTAGTCTTCTCTGTTACAATAAAATAATTATATTTATCAAAACAACTATTTAATTTCATCATTTCTGATAAATGTCCACCCGTACTAGAAATAAATAACACTCTTTTCTTCATAACTTCACCTTTTTTCAACCAACTTAAACCATTCTTGTTCCACTACTAGAGGTGTATATCTTTCTATACTTTTCCTCGCTGCTACCCCAATTTTTTTCCTTACTTTTATATCATCCATTAAGTCTTCAACTTTTTTTATATAAACTTCCATATTTCTTCTCTTAATTAAATATCCATTAGAACCACTATTGATTATCTCATTTGCTCCTTCTGCTGATGAAAAAGCAATGCACGGCAAGCCAGCACTCATAGCTTCCAAAAGAACAATTCCAAAGGACTCAGTATGAGATGTCATCAAATAAATAGACGATTTTAAAAGCATATCATAAATATAATCTCTTTCTCTAAAACCATGTAATGTTACAAATTCTCCTAACGCATTATCTTCTATATATTTTTCAAGTCTACCTCTCTCGTTTCCATCACCAATTATCTCTAACTTCCATTCTGGATAATCTTTATGAATATTATTAAAAATAACCAATAAATCCATATACCCTTTTTCCTTTGACAAACGACCTATTGAAATAAGTCTTTTTTCATCTAATTTGGAAACTTGTTTTGGAACATACTCAATTATGTTAGGAATAAAAACACATTGGCAATTATCATTTCGCATTTTTTCCTTATAGAAATTTCTCAAAGATTTTGATACCAATACTAAATAATCTAAATTTTTTGAACACTCTACTATTCTATCAGCATACTTCATATCACCGTGATAATGATTATGTTCCCAACCTATCTTTAACACATTATCACTTGCATATTCTGAAACCCATTGATCAAAGATATCTCGTGTCGCAATAATAACATTACTATCACATTTTTTTATATATTGTATCGTTTTACTTCTTCTTAACCCAAGTATTTTTAGACTTTTTAATCCTTCTTTAAAGGCCCTTACTAATTTAACATTTTTAACTGCTTGTTTAAACTCTTTTTGATTAGGCTTTAGATTAGCTAATAAGTATTTTACTTTTACCCTTTCATCAATCACAAAACTTGGTTTATCATAAAGTTTATACACTGTAACTATTTCAACATCATATTTAGTGCACAAAATATTAGCTAGAGAAACAATAGATTTTTCAATGCCACCAAAACCCAAATGTAGTGCTAAAATCGTTATCTTCTTCATGATATCACCTAAAATAATTATATAACAAAAAAAAAAGAAGGTCTACCCTTCTAATTTAATATATTTTTCAAAACCACAGTTTTAGTTCTAGACATTTCCTCTAAAGTAGTAGAAACACCTTCGTTACCTATACCAGAATGTTTCCAACCACCAAATGGCATCTCCTGTGATCTAAAGAAACTAGCACCATTAATTACTGCACCGCCAACTTCCAAACTAGAAGCCACCTTAAATGCTTTCTTCATATCGCTCGTAAAAATACAACCACACAATCCATAACTAGATTGGTTAGCAATATCAATAGCTTCCTCTATATTACTAAAAGTACAAATAGGAATAACTGGTCCAAATATTTCCATATCCTTCATAACATCCATATCTCTAGTCACATTATCCAAAATTGTTGGCTCGAAAAAAGCCTTATTTCTTCTGCCACCAACTAAAAGTCTAGCACCTGCATCAATAGTTTGTTGAACTTGTTCACCAACTTTAATAGCAGCATTTTCATTAATTAAACAACCAATATCAGTATCTTCATTAAGTGGCATACCAACTTTTAGAGTAGCAATACGCGCAATAGCTTTATTTAGGAAATCTTTTTTAATATCTTCATGAATTAAAAATCTTTTACTAGCACAACATACTTGGCCAGTATTATATAACCTACCCCATACCAATTCATCAATTACCAAATCTAAATCTGCATCTTTATCTACTATAAAAGCATCATTACCACCCAATTCCAACATTACGTGAGTAATATTAGCAGCAGCATTAGCCATCACTTCAGCACCAACTTTAGTCGAACCAGTTACACTGACCAGATTAACATCCTTGTTTTTAGCAAGCTGTGCACCAGCCACAGGGCCATCGCCAGAAACACAGTTAATAACACCATCAGGTATACCCGCCTCCTGCAACAATTCGCAATATCTATGTAGAGTAAGTGGGTTATAAGTTGAAGGCTTTACAATAACTGCATTACCCATTACTAAAGCACTAGGTACCTTCTGACCAAATAAATCACTAGGAAAATTAAATGGAATAATACATCCAACCACACCCAGTGGCTCTTGCACTGTAAACTGAATCGTACTTTCTTGACCCAACTCACTACCTGCTGGAATCACTCTTCCATAATCATGTCTTGCTTTTTCCACATAGCTACTGACAAATAATTTCAAATTAGAAATTTCAGCTCTCGCTTCTTTAATAGGTTTTCCCGTTTCATTACATAGAAGAATGGCCAAATCATCCTTATTCCTTTCCACCAAACGAGCAAATTCTAAAAGTATTTCACCTCGTTCATAAACTGAAGTTTTTGCCCATTCTTTTTGGGCAGTTTTAGCCACTGATACTGCCAAATCAACATCTTCAATAGTCGAATTAGGTACTGTATCAATAAATTCTAAAGTTGCTGGATTAATAACATCAATAACTTCTCCGTTAGATGCATCTAATTTTTTTCCCCCAATTAAATTCTTCATAAAGCCTCCTTATTCTTTACCAAAACCGGTAAATGATAACATTAAGCCACCACAGGTATTAGCAGAATGTTCTCTATAACCATATTCACCAAAAGTAAATACACATATAAACGGAACACCTTTACTTTCCCTCAACAATTGTTTATGAACTTCTTCTAAACGATTTCCAATACCTAGCTTTCGCCCACCACAATGAACAAAAATATAAGCAGCTGGTTCAGTAGTTAATTGCTTACGAACTTGCTTTACAGCTTCTCCAGTAGAATTTATTAATTCATCAACTGTTGCTTCCATCTGAATAACAGCTGTACCAGGGACCACCTTATTACCCAAATTCATCGTATCATTAGTATTTCCTACCATAGGATGACGAATGACTGTCAAATTACCCACTGGATCTTTTACTCCAAGCGGTCTACAAATCGATTCAACTAAAAGATTAGTACCACGTAATTGACTAGCATCTTTACCAATCCAACTTGCATATTTCTTCAAAGATTTTTCCCCATCAATACTTACTAAATTACGATCATCTTTAACTTCTGTCACAATTCCCACGTTACTAGTTTCCCTATATGCACCAGTATACTCAGTAACAATATCGTTAGGAGTATAGAAGAAAGCAACCGCAACACCATCGGAAAATACTTTATCATTACAAATAATTTTCCATTTACCTTCGACTGTATCATCAGCAGCACTTCCTCCAAAAAATGGCACATTACCAATCACATCTTGAATTCCTAATAAATAATCTTCTTCCTCTTTAGGAGATGCTACCATATAAAAATATGAAGGAGCCACATTCATGCCTGCATTTTCAACAGCCTCCATAGCTACTTTTCTACCTACAAGGCGTGCATTTTTCCCAGATTCATGGGCTGCAACACCAACAGTCAAATTAACATCGGCCATACTAAGCATACTAGCGAAACCACTATTACTTGCTACTATTCCTTCAGGCACAATTACCGCACCTGCCGAAGTACAACCAATAACAGGTATATCCGTAACACTCCTTACTCCCTTAACTACTTCCTTAACATTTGATAAGCAAGATGTATACAAAAAACCAATTTTTGAACTACTACCTATCAAAGAATTTCTTGCACTCATAACTCCTGATGTAAAACTATCTTCATTCATACTATATCCAACTTTTGATCTTAACATAAACTACCTTCTTCCTTCTTTATCTAAAAGCTTTTCTATATATACTCAAAATATCTTCTTCCGTAACATCTCTAGGATTGCCACCGGTACAAACATCTTTTAATGAAAGACGTGCAAGCATAGGTAAATCTTGCTCTTTTATACCAATTTCTTCTAAAGTCTGTGGAATTCCGACATTTTTTGCCAAATTACTAATCTCATCACTTACTTTATTTACAACTTCCTCATCACTTAATCCTTGGATATTAATCTCCATAGCATTAGCCATATTTCTAAACAAACTAGCACAAATCTCTCCATTAAACCTTAACACATGAGGTAACAATAAAGCATTAGCTAAACCATGTGGTGTATCATAATAAGCCCCCAGCGCATGTGCCATAGAATGAACTATGCCAAGCCCTACATTGGAAAAGCCCATCCCTGCTATATACTGTCCATAGCTTACATTATCAATAGCTTCTTTATCTTTTAAATTAACTGCCTTGTCAAGATTCTTAAAAATCAAAGCCATCGCATTTAAACAAAACATATCAGGAATAAGCCATGCTGCTTTCGTTAAATAACCCTCAATAGCATGAGTTAAAGCATCCATACCAGTAGCTGCCGCCAAACTAGCCGGCATTCTTTCCATAAGCTCTGGATCAATAATCGAGACTACCGGTATATCATGAGGATCAACACATACCATTTTTTTCGGCACAGTTGGATTAGTAATCACATAATTTATGGTTACCTCAGCCGCTGTACCAGCCGTAGTTGGCAACGCGATTAAAGGAAAACCCTGATTTTTTGTTTTGTTTAAGCCATCCAAAGACACAACATCATAATACTCAGGATTAGTCATAATAATACTAATAGCCTTAGCGGTATCTATGACACTTCCACCTCCAACTGCAATCAAACAAACAGCTTCACTACTTCGACAAACGTCAACTCCACCTTGCACATTTTCAATAGTTGGATTAGGCTTTACATTAGAATATATTTCATATTTAAAATCATTATCATCTAACGTATCAGTTACTAAAGATACAATATGAGACTCCATTAAAGTCTGATCTGTTACTATCAGTAACTTCATAAACTTACGTTCCCTTAACTCCTCTTTTAAAACTTCCCTAGAACCACGACCAAAATAAGATGTACCATTTAATACAATTCTATTAGTCATCTTCCCCTCCTATTATATAACCAAGTATAACATATAAAATTTTTAAAATAAATATCTAAGTAATTTTTTTAACATAATTTTTTATATTGTAATTTAAAAAATGAAGTGCACAATTGTTGTGCAATTAGTTTTAGAATTTATTTATAAGCAAATCATTTACAA
>CANRBB010000027.1 GCA_947628745.1 uncultured Bacilli bacterium
AGATACTTGTGAATATTTACTAGAAAATACCTGGTATTCAGATACAGCACTAAAACACTGGTGGTTAGAAAGCGCGCACTCGGCTAATTCCGACATCGTCTGGGGTGTGAACGACAGTCGTCGTGTGGGTAACCAACAGGTTAGTAATGCTATCGTTCGTGGTATTCGTCCTGCCATCGACGTCTTGAAGACTACTATTTCTTATTAAAACTATGGTAATAATTTAGTTGCATTATATGATTTTGTGTGTTATAATTAAAAACGTCAAAAGAAGGCGATCCGCTGAATGTATATTTATGATCACTAGTAATATAGAAAGTGAGGAATCTTAGAATGAATGTAATTGACAAAATTAACGAAAGACAAATGAGAAAAGATATTCCTGAATTTCGTGTAGGCGATACTGTAAAAGTCGGTGTTAGAATTATTGAAGGAAAAAGAGAACGTATTCAGGATTATGTAGGTGTTGTTGTAGCTCGTAAAGGAGGAAGTGTTTCTGAGACATTTACTGTTCGTAAGATGTCATCAGGAGTAGGAGTTGAAAGAACATTCCCAGTTAATTCTCCTAAACTTGCTTATGTTGAAGTTGAGGGAAAAGGAAAAGTAAGACGTGCTAAACTTACATTCTTAAAAGGAATGGTTGGTCAATACCGTATCAAAGAAAGAGGACAAAAATAAGGGCTGACCCTTATTTTTTATTAATTTATGAAAAGATATATTAAAGAATATTTACCATATGCTGTACTTATTATTTTAATTATATTAGTAAAAGTATTTGTTATGACTCCAGTAAGAGTAAGGGGAGTGTCAATGAATAATACTCTTAAAGATAAAGATATAATGTTACTAGATAAAATCAGTTATAGGTTTAATGAAATTAAACGATTTGATATAGTAGTAATTAGATGGTCTGATGAGGAAATTATCAAAAGAGTTATTGGACTTCCTGGTGATGAAATTCAATATAAAGATAATAAATTATATGTTAATGGTAGATTAGTAGAGGAGAATTTTAAAAAAATTGAGGCAGCTGAGTTAGAAGAATATAATACTTTAACTATTGGCAATAAGAAAGTTCCTAAAGATTGTTATTTTGTTTTGGGTGATAATAGACCACGTTCGGCAGATAGTAGAATAATAGGTTTTGTAAAGAAAAAGGATATTGTAGGGAAAGCAGTGTTTACCATATTTCCGTTTAATAGGTGGGGTGCTAAAAATTAGTGCTTAGATTAAACTATTTTTAAAATATAAACACGTAAGTATGTTTATATTTTTTAAGTGTGCAACTAAATTTAGACAAAGAACAACTTAAAAGTGGTGGTTCGCAACCAATAGACATTATAAAATGAGTGCATGAAGGAGGGAAATTATGAAAAATAATTTTTCAGAAAATTTAAAAAAAATAAGGAAAGACTATAATCTTTCCCAAGAACAGTTGGCTGAAGCACTAGGAGTATCAAGACAAGCTATATCTAAGTGGGAACAATCTGTTGCGTATCCTGAGATGGATAAAATATTGGCTTTATGTGATAAGTTTAACTTAAATATAGATGATTTACTACATAAAGATATTAAGGAAGTTAAGAGAGAAGAAGAAAGTAAAAAAAGTATTAATAAATATATTGATGACTCATTGAATTTTTTAACTGATACAATGAGTTTGTTTTCTAATATGAGTTTAAAAAGTAAGTTAAAATGCATAAGTGAACAAATAATTATAATACTGGTTTTGTCTGCAATAATTACATTGGTATATGTCTTTTTTGATTATGCACTAGATGGAATATTACAACTTTTACCAGAAAATTTATATAATATAATTTCATCAATAACGCAATATAGTATTCTGTTATTCTTATTTTTAGTGGCTCTTATTATGTTAATACATATATTTAAAATTAGATATTTAGATTATTATGATAGTTTTAAAAAAACTAATATCAATAGTAGTGAAATAGATAGTCAAAATAAAATATTATTTCAAGAAAATCAGAATAAAATTATAATAAGAGATCCTAGAAAAAGTGAGTATAAATTTATTAAAATGTTATTTAAATTTATAGTTGTTTGTTTAAAGGTATTACTATTATGGATAGTTTTGTTTGCCTCAATAGTATTAGTATTTTTATTAGGATGCTTTGTGCTTTCGTTTTTACTTTATAAAACAGGCTTTCTGTTTATGGGGTTATTAGGTTCAACTTTATCGCTTGCAGTAATTAATGTTATTGTTTTGACCGCTACATTAAATATAATATTCAATAGAAAAAATGATAAGAAAAAAATGATATATATATTTATTGTGGCACTTATTACATTAGGTTTAAGTATAGGACTTATATGTATTGGAACCTTAGATTTAGATATAGGCAGTGATAGTTATTATCTAAAAAAGGAGACAATAGAGTATGATATGAAAGATAATATGTTCTTTAATCTAAATCAGGATATTCAGTATATAGAAAGTGATATTGATAATATTAAATTAGAGTATAAAGTATCAAAATATTGTGATATGGAAAATATGAATTCTATAAGTAATGGTGTTCATGTATGGTGTAATTATTCTAATTCTTTGGATGTTACTAAGGAATTTATTGAGAGTTTGAATAATAAAAAAGTTGTGTTATTTGATAGTCAAATTAAAGATGTTAAAGTTTATGCTTCAAAAGAAAATATTGAGAAATTAAAGAATAATAAAATAAATTATGAAGTAGGATAATATATTATTGCTTGGATTTTAACTTTTTTTCACAAGCTGTTGTATTTTGAAGTGACTTTGTTTATAATAATTAAGCAGGTGGTTGTGATGGATATTTTAGATGAGGTTAAAAAGCTTCAAGATAGTGATATTTTAGAGTTTGTTAATATGAGAATTAATGAACTTGAAAATACACAGTTAAACGAAAAAGTTTCCCAAATTATTGGCTTTTTACTGGATTATAATGAAAGAGCTATTAGTTTAACTGATTTTGCGGGAAAGGAATCTTTTATAGATTTAGTAAATAAATTTGATGGTTATATTCCTCGTGATACATTAATTGTGTATCAAGCTCTTTATGATGTTAATAGGGCTGTTGTATCTAATGGTTGTGGTTACTATTATATAGATGATGATAGTTATATTGTAGATTTTTGTAGATATATAAAAAATAAAAGAGTAGATGATTACTATACATTGTTTAATTATGTATATAAGTTTTGTGGGCAATATTTTGGATATTTGGAATGTATAGATAGAAAGCAGATGTTGCGACATATTAATGCAAATGAGACTTCTTATTTTCCGTTATATTTTGATAATCGTTTTAGTATGTTCAAAGGTAAAGGTAATGCCCAATGTTCAGAAATTGCAGTTTTAACTCAGAATATTCTTGCTTTTTTAGGTGTTGATGTGAGTTTGATTTTGGGTACTATTTGTTCTATTGATGAATCTGTAGCACATGCCTATAATCTAGTTAGTTTTAAAGATAATTTGACTAAAGAAGATGTATCTTTAGTTTTAGATTTAGCAAGACCTTCTTACGTAGCAGAACTTACTTCTGATTCAAGTAGTTATATTCCATATATGGGGGCTTTACCACAAGATAAAGATAAAATATGTGAATATTTGCATACAAATTTAGATGAAGCCATAGTGCTTCCTGACTACATTTTTTTGAATACTGGTAATAATATATGGCAATTTGAAAGTGATACTTATAGAAATTATACAATTAATCCTATGTCTAATAAAAAATATACGAAACAGTAATAGATGTAATTTATATTAAATGTATATTGGCGTTATTTCCTTGCTTTTATATATTACTTTACTTATAATATATTTTTAAACAATTAGTCCTAAAAATGATTGTTATTGCTATGTGTTACTTTAAATAGTGGGAGGAATGGGTTGTTCATATGACTTTCAATAATTTGTTTTGTGGTATCAAGTATAGGGTAGTTGAGCTTGATGTAGATAAATATTTCTTACTTCCTGTGGGTGTTAAAGAAGGAATAATTAATGATAATTTTTTTAAAACGGTAGATGAAGTATTATGCATCCCAAACTCAGGGAGTGCTTTTAGGCAAAAGTATGTAATTGATAAGATATATTCGTTGGAAGAACTTAGTGAGGTTTATGAATATGATGATTCAAATAGACAATTCTTAGAAGAGTATTTCTATAACGATCATAAAGATGTTTTCTTATATGTAGAGGTAGATAATGAGAATGATATCATTGAAAATTATGAAATTGATTTATCGTTAATCAAGAAAAAAGAAGAAGTGTTAACTTATTTATATGATAAAGATGAACCTATACTTCTTTTAAATAAAGATGCTTTAGATAATATATTAAAGCAGGATGATGCAAGAAAGATTAGGCTACTGCTTGAAAAATACCGAAAGGGATTGGTTAATTTTGAACAGTATAACGAAAATAAGGGGCTAAATAAGATTAAAATTAAGAATGGTAATATTGAAGAAATAGAAATGTCGGGACATTTAAATATTTGTAGTAATATTAGTAGTAATCTCATGGATGATAAGAATGAGGGAAAAAATTCTTATGATGGTTTAAGAAAAGCTATAAAGGAAAAAGTTTTTGGACATGATGAGGAAATTGATACTTTGGCGCAAAAGATATATATGAATTATACGGCAGAGGAGGGCGAGAGCACTGATGCGATATTACTTGTTGGTCCGACGGGTACGGGGAAAACTGAAACTATAAATGCGTGTTGTGAATATTTGAATATTCCATCAGTTTGTATCAATGCAACTAATTTAGTGCCTGAGGGAATTAAAGGATTAAGTGTAGAAGATGTTATTATTTCACTTTATGATGGTGCTAACCAAGACTTAGAAAAAGCTCAAAGGGGGTTAATTTTTTTAGATGAATTTGACAAATTAAATGATTCTGAACTTGATATTAAGACAGTTATGAGAAATATTTTGTTGACATTTACGGCAGGAGGAAATTTCCCGATTAATAGAGATGGTCTTGATATTATCTTTAATTCAAAAATGACTAATAAGGTTTTTGCGGGAGTATTCGATAAAATTACAGAAACTAGGAAAACAACGGGGTTTATTACTGAGGAGAAAAAAAATATTAATTTAAGACAGACTGATGTTAGAAGATTGATTTTGGAGAAGGGATATTTCTCTTTAGAGGAGTTATCTAGAATTAGTACTATATTGCTCTATCATGATTTGGAAAGAGAAACTAAAAAGAGGATATTACTTGAGTCGAAGTTGAGTGAACTAGTAAAAAAACAAGAAAGATATAAAAGACAGTTTGGTATAGATTTAATTGTTTTAGATGATTTTATAGAAGCTATACTTGACAGTGTTTCTCCAAATGATACAGGAATGAGAGTTATAAATAATATGGTTAAAACTGTTATGGATAATGCGGAAAGAGCAGTCTTAGAAAATGAGATGAAAGGTTATAAAAAGTTGGTGATATCACAAAAAACGGTAATTAATCCAACTAAGTTTGATTTGTATTAAAACTTTTTTTAACTTATTTTTAAATGTTATTTTGTATATTTTGTTTAGAAATATAAAAACATATCTTTAAAGAAATTAATTTTTCTTATTGATATGTCTTTTTTTAATCAAAGCATATGGTGGTTTTTCATCAAGTGTTTTTTCGGTTACTTTAATAGAACTATATGTATTTTCGCTTAAATTAACTTCAAAGAAAGCATCACTTAATATTTCATTTAGAGTTGCTTTGATACCACTTGCTCCAACATTTTTCTTGAGAGCCATATGTGCAATTTTTTGAAGTGCTTTATCATTAATGCGTAACTTAATGTTTTGCTTTTGGGCATATTTATAATACTCGCCTAGGACACTATTTTTGGAATTTATCATTATTTGAACAAGATCATCGTAATCAAGTTCTTTTAACTTAATTATAGAAACTCGTCTTAAGATTTCGTTAGGTAAACCATACTTTTGAAGGTTACTCATAGTTATATCGCGATACCTAGTTTTTTGATTGAGAGAGTTTTCAAAACCTACATTTTTCTGTTCTTCCACTAAGTCACTGAAGGCACCAACCAAAATAACTGTTAAATTTTCAGTATTAAAATTGATATAATTTGGGTTTGACTGACTACCTGTTGTGTTGATTTTAAAAGTAGCACCTTCCATCAAAGATAGAAGTGAATTTAAAACTCTTTGTCCAGATACGTCGTCTTTTACGGATGTTACTTTTTTATCTATTTCATCAATTATTAAAATTCCTCTTTCAGCAATATTTAAATCATAATCAGCATTGTAGTATAATTTATTAAGCATCTCCGTAACGTCGGCACCTTCATAACCGACAGCTGAATATTGTTCACTATCTTCTATTGTGATGGGTACATTTATTTTTGATGCAAGGGTTTTAAAAATTTCTGTTTTGCCACTACCACTTGGCCCTATTAGTAAAATGTTTGTTTTGTTTCTATAATTGGAAATATTATAGTTACGATGAATAGCAGATACAATTTGTTTGATGGCTTCGTCTTGACCTATAACATATTCTTTGATGTAGTAATATAACTCTTTCATATTGATATTAATATTATGTTTATCAGGTGTTTCAGAATTGACTGTTGGAGATGGGTTATGCTTCATGTTGTCTTCTTTTGTTTTAGAAGTAGGGTCATTGCCAAAGCTCGGAAGACTAATTTTTTTATTTAACATCTTTAGTTCATCATGTTCAAATATAGCAATTTGACTTAGTACGTTGTCAAATAAATTTAATTGATAAGTTACGGTTGCACAACTATCAGGCTCAAAGAATTGAAAATATAATGATGAATTAATTTCTTCCAAATAATCTCTCACGACATCGTTACTTTGATATTTTTGATTTAACTCATCTAAGGTAATTGCAAAACCAATGCTTTTCTCATAACAATCATAAAATGGAGCATAAACAGATTCTAATTCATCTCCACCTTCAATTTCGTAACAATTATCATCAATTACATTACATCTTACTGCAGTAATAGGGTTAAGACTGATATAATTTGCAACCTCTTTTCTTTCAAATAAAATTCCAATATGTGTGTACTCTTTCAAAATAATCACTCCTAATTAGTTTTATATACTACCATAATATAAGTTGTAATACAATAATTATTTATAAGGTATTTATATATTTAATTACTTTTTTAGAGAACTTTACTTGTGAAAATATGGCAACTTGTAAAAATAATATTGATGTGTAATAATAAATTGTATTCAGAAATAAGAGGGAAGTGTATATAGATGAAACTTAAAAAAATAAAATTAGATGACTATGAATTAAAAATTATAATACGGTGTTTAAATGAGTTTAGGAATAGCCTTATAAAAGAAAATAAAGATACAGAAGTAATAGACGAATTATTATTGAAATATATAGCTGTTTTAGAAAAATAGTAAGCTATCATTAGTGAGAATGTAATTAATGAGGATATTAATACAGTTTATTAATTATGCTTGACATATAAAGTTGGGTTGGTTTTATTTTGACTTGACAAGTGAGTAAGTATTCAACTATAATCAATATAGGTTGAACATGTACTCAATTGTTACATATTATATAGTAAGGGAGAAGTTAATATGTCTAAGAATGAATTTGTGTGTGATTGTAATGTAATTCATCAGGAGATAGTTGATATGACTAATCAAAAAATGCTTAATGATAAACTTTTTAATAAAATTGCAGATTTTTATAAAATATTACAAGATAGAACAAGAATTAAAATTTTATATGCTTTGGATCAAAGCGAGATGTGTGTCTGTGATATAGCTAATGTTTTAAGTATGAGTAAATCATCAATATCTCATCAATTGGGAACACTCAGAAGAAGTGGAGTTGTAAAGTGTAGAAAAAATGGTAAAGAAGTTTATTATATGCTTGATGATGATCATGTTAAAGAAGTAATTGAAATAGCTATTAAACATATTGAGCATAAAGAGAATATGGAAAAATAAGAAAATTTGTCATCTAATTATAATTTTTTAATTTATAAAGGAGAATATATGGGAAGAAAAGGTATTAAAATTTTGTTTTCTTTAGTATTATTTTTGATAGCCTTAATTTTTAAATTTAATAATGTTTTACTTAATAATGTCTTATTTATTATAAGTTATTTGTTAGTGGGTTTTGAAGTTTTAAGAGAAGCTTTAAGAAATATATTAAAGAAAGAGCTTTTTGATGAAAGTTTCTTGATGTCTTTTGCGACTCTTGGAGCGTTAGTAATTGGAGAGTTTGCCGAAGCAGTTGCAGTTATGCTATTTTATCAAATTGGCGAGTATTTTCAGAATTTAGCAGTTAATAAGTCGAGAAAATCTATTGTAGAATTGATGGATATAAGAGCTGATTATGCTAATTTAATTAAGGGTCAAAATATTAAAAAAGTAGATCCTGAAGATGTAAGAGTGGGGGATGTTATAGCAATTAAACCTGGTGAAAAAGTACCTCTAGATGGGGTAGTAATAGAGGGTAAGTCTTTACTAGATACTAAAGCTTTGACAGGAGAGGCTATACCTAAAAACGTAGGTATTCATGATGAGATATTAAGTGGTTCTCTTAATCTTAGTGGCCTATTAAAACTAAAGGTTTCTAAAGAGTTCGGTGAATCTACAGTGAGTAAGATTTTAGATTTAGTTGAGAATGCTAGTAATAAGAAATCTCAGACAGAGAATTTTATGAGTAAATTTGCTAGATTTTATACTCCCATAGTAGTATTAATTGCGTTATTTATAAGTCTTTTGCTTCCTCTTATTACAAAACAAAGTTTTAGTATTTGGTTTTACCGAGCCTTATCATTTTTAGTCGTTTCCTGTCCTTGTGCACTAGTTGTTTCTATTCCTTTGAGTTTTTTCGGAGGTATAGGTGGAGCTAGTAGAATGGGAATTCTAATCAAGGGTAGCAATTATTTAGAGGTGCTTGCTAAAGTTGATACTGTTGTCTTAGATAAGACGGCTACTTTAACTAGGGGTATATTTAAGGTGCAAAAGATAGAACCTGTTGGAGTTAGTCGCGAAGAGTTGTTAAAATATGCAGCTTGTTGCGAAAAGTTTTCACTTCATCCTATTGCATTGGCATTGCGAAAAGCTTATGGGTCTGATATTGAAGAAGCAAAGGTCGAAAATGTAAAAGAAATGGCTGGGCTTGGAGTCTTGGCTACTGTTGATAAACATAAAGTAGTGATTGGAAATTATAAATTACTTGAAAAAAAGAAAATAAGTTATACAAAAAGTTTTGATGTTGGTACAGTACTATATGTAGCAATAGATGGTAAATTTAGGGGTACTATTTTAATATCTGATGAAATTAAAGCTTGCTCAAAGCAGTTGGTTATGGATCTAAAAGAAAATAATATTAAAAAGATAGTTATGCTTACAGGTGATCGCCAAGATATTAGTGAAGATGTGGCAAAACAATTACAAATAGATGAGGTTTATGCAGAATTATTACCACAAGATAAGGTAATGAAAATGCAAGAGTTGCTGAATAGTAAAAAAGAAAATAGTAAAATTTTGTTTGCTGGTGATGGTATAAATGATGCACCGGTTATTGCCTTAGCAGATATTGGAGTTGCTATGGGAGGATTGGGGGCTGATAGTGCGATTGAGGCAGCTGATGTGGTGATTATGACCGATGAGGTGCAAAAGATAGTTAATGCTATAAAATTAGCACGAAAAACAATGAGAATAGTTCATGAAAATATATTTTTAGCTATTTTTGTAAAAGTAGTAGTTTTAATTCTTGCTTTTTTTGGTGTATCAACCATGTGGGAGGCTGTATTTGCAGATGTAGGAGTATCTTTGATAGCAATTATTAATGCATTAAGAGTACTAATAGTTAGTAAAAAATTACAAATTAAAGGAGGAATGTAAGATGGAAGAAATAAAAATAAAAGTAAATGGTATGGAATGTGCTGGTTGTGAAAAAAGACTTGAAGGTAGTTTAAAAGAATTAGAAGGAGTTGAAAAAGTAAAGGCGGATTATAAGAAAAAACAAGTAATAATTAAAATGAATAAAGAGCTCAATCGAGAAATTATCAATCAAAAAATAGAAGATTTGGGATTTGAAGTAAGTGCCTAAGGAAATATTTGAGATACTCATCTTATACCTAGTTATTATTAATAGTATTAGTTTTTTTCTTTATTTTAGTGATAAAAGAAAAGCTTGTCGACACAAATATAGAATATCTGAAAGAAATTTAATTATAGTAGGCATGATAGGAGGAGCTTTAGGTAGCGTACTTGGGATGTATTTATGGCATCATAAAATTAGAAACTATAAGTTTGTATTATTTAATTTTATATTTCTTAGTATTTGGATTATTATTGTTGTCCAGTGTTATAAAGTAATATTCTTGGTTTGGAAATAGACTTGTTAAGAAAATTTTGTTAAAATGAATGTATGAAGAATGTATATATAAAAAATGATGATGACTTTTATAAGAACATAAAAAAGTATAAAAATAAAGATGTAATATTACATTTTTGTTATGATAATAAAGATATTATTGATGATAAAGAAATAGAGTCAAAATATAGCAATGAGATAAAAAATAAAATTTATTTAATTCAAGCTGTTAATATTAAGAATCTAAGAAAACGGTATTTATATGTTTATGATTTGGCCTGTAACTATTTAGATAAGGAATTTAATGATAAAAATATATGTTCATTTAAAGATGATTCGTGTGTTGCAGTGAGGAATAATAGTTATTGTCAATCTCTTAATGGTTGCTGTTATGGGACTAAAAGGGGTTTATGTAAAAATTTTAAAAATGGGGAATGTAGTATAAAAGCAATTTCTTGCAAATTATTTACATGCCGATATTTGAGACATCATAATATTAAATATAAGGTTAATGATATAGTATTGTTAAAATATTTATTTAATGGTAGACAAAAATACATTATTGAAAATTCTTTATTTAAGGGTAGAGAGGAAATTATTGATTTACTTATAAAGAATAAATAGAGATATGGCTTGGTAATTTTTTCTGCGTAAAATTTATATTTTTTTCTTACATTGGTGAAGCAAAAGTGTTATAATTTAGGTGTTTGGGAGATATACTAAGTCATATTATTAGCAATGAGCAGCAAAAGTGCGTAAGTCCAGTTGTATAAGGACTTGCGTATTTTTGTGCCCAAAATAATTTGAGGAGGTAGTTATGAAAGATATGGATTTAGGAAAGGAAAAAATTCCTAAACTGATTAAAATGTTTGCTATACCATGTGTGATTAGTATGGTTGTGGCTGCTTTGTATAATATTGTTGACCAAATATTTATTGGTTGGAGTAAGGCTGGTGCTTTTGGTAATGCTGCTACTAATATTGTATATCCTTTTACGGTAATAGCTCTTGCGTTTTCTTTACTGATAGGGGATGGTGCAGCTGCTTTGTTTAATTTGCTATCTGGGGCTAAAGAGCATAAAAAGGCGAGTGTAGTAATAGGAAATGCCTTGATAATGTTAATTTTAATATCTGTTTTATTAACAATAATTGGTTTGGTGGCAAGTAAACAAATATTAGGTATTTTTGGGGCTAATGAGAATGAGATAGAGTGTTATAAATATGCTCAAGATTATTTGAAGATAATTTGTGTTGGCTTACCATTTTATGTTATAGGGCAAGGTCTAAACTCGACTATTAGAAGTGATAAGAGCCCTAAATACGCTATGGGTGCAACAATTGTAGGAGCTATATCAAATATCATTTTAGATCCAATATTCATATTTTTGTGTGGCATGGGTGTTAAAGGGGCAGCAATAGCAACTGTTATAGGACAAATATTAACTTTTGTGCTTAGTATTTTGTATTTACCTAGGTCTAAGTCCTTTAAAATTAATAAGCAGACTTTAAAATTAAATAAAGATATATGTATTAAAATAATTACGTTAGGTCTTGCTTCTTTAATTACACAATTAGCTATTGTCATTATAATCACAGTTGCTAACAACTTAGTAAATAAGTATGGATACATTACGCTAGCGTCTTCTGGTAAGGCATATGGTGTAGTGACTCCACTAGCGGTTATTGGAATATGCATGAAAGTTTTTGGTATAGTAATTTCTATAATTGTGGGAGTTTCTTTAGGCGGTATGCCCATAATCGGTTACAATATGGGTGCCTGTAATGGAAAAAGAGTAAAAGAGACCGTTAAGTATATTTTGATTATTAATCTAGCGATTGGTTTAATAGCGTTTTTACTCTTTGAATTGTGTCCGGCGTTTATTATAAATTTATTTGGAAAGGGTAACTCTTTTGAATATTTGGAATATGCAAAGTATTGTCTCAAGATATTTTTGGGAGGCATTGTCTTAACTTGTCTTGTTAAATCTATGTCTATATTACTGCAATCTATGGGCTCTAGTCTGAAATCGACATTACTAGCTTTAGCTAGGGATGTTATCTTCTTTGTGCCGGCTATTCTAATAATATCTAGAGTGTCGCATAGTGTTGTAATAATGTTATGGAGTGCGATAATAGCCGATATTTTATCCTTTATATTGGGTATAGTGTTACTTAAAGGAGAATTAAAAAATGTAGTTGGAATAAAGGATGGCGAAAAAAATGTATAAAGAAAACGAATATGTTGTCTATAAAAAAGACGTATGTAGAATAAAAGAAATAAGGACTAATAAGATGAATGGTAAAGATTATTATATTTTAGTTCCTATTGATGATGAATCATTAGTGATTGATGTTCCTACTGATAACAGAATGGGCTATTTAAGAAATATTATTAGTGAAGACGAAGCTTATCAGTTAATAAATAATATTCCTAATATACAGTCATTACATGATATAAATGATAAATATATCGAAAGAACATATAAAGATTTATTACAACAAGGGATGCATGAAGATCTTGTTAGAATTATCAAAACGACTTATTTACGAAATGATTTTAGAAAAAAGAATAATAAAAAAGTGAGTGAGATTGATAATCATTATTTTAAACAGGCCGAAAAGTATTTATATAATGAGTTAGCAGTGTCACTTAATATGAGTTTTGAAGAAGTAAAAAAATATATAATTGATAAAGTGGAGATGCTTATGAAGTAGTTTATTTATAACTCTAAAAATAAAATATTTTAGATAACTATCTAGGAATGTTTCTAATCTATGATATACTAATATAATAGTAAAGGAATTAGGAATGATTTATGAGAGATTTAGGTAAAGAATTTGAAAATAGAGATATCAATTATCAGCAATTGCTAGATTATGGTTTCGTGGAAGAAAATAAGTGTTATTCTTTTCAAAAAAATATTTGTAATGGTAACTTTAATGTGATAGTAGAAATAAGTAAGAAAGAAAAGAAATCAAAAGTTATTGATATCTTTACAGATTCAGAGTATGCACTCGTTGATGTTAGGGATTTGCAAGGATCGTTTGTAGGTCAAGTGAGAGAAGAATATGAGAATATAATAAATGATATTATTCAAAAATGTAGTATACTTAATGTTTTTAAGAGTAATCAAGCAAAACAAATTATCGAATATGTTAAATATAAATATGGTGATGAATTGGAATATTTATGGGACAAATCTCCTGATGCTGCAGTTTACAGAAATAAAAAAAATAATAAATGGTATGGATTATTATTAATTATATCAGAAAAGAAATTAGGGTTACCGACAGATAATATGGTTGATATTATTGATTTAAAATATCAAAAGGAAAGTATTAAAGAAATAATTGATAATAAAAAGATATTTGAAGGATATCATATGAATAAGAAAAGTTGGATTACAATAAAATTAGATGGAACTGTTAATATAAAAGAAATATATAAACTAATAGATAATAGTTTTAAATTGTCAGATGGTAAATAATTAATATAAAAATAATAATTTTGTCAGTAATAGTTTTGGTATATATTTTTATGATAGAGTATTGTAGATAATATTAGGTAGTTATGATTGAGAAATAATACAAATAAGAGGAAATGAAGAAAACAGCAAAATTTTAATATTTTTGTAAATTTTGTAAATGTCTAGAATACTTTTGTTAGAGTAGCTGTATTTTGAAAATAGGTAAATTATAATTATAAATTAGATTTTATAAATCGTGTATATAGAAATTTTAATGTATTGTTATAATTGAATATGGATGGAAGAATTTGATATAATTGATATGGATAATGTATCTCTAAAAAGAGAAGATGGAGGAAGTTATATGAGTAAAAAATTAGTAATTAAAAGGTGTCCAAAATGTATGGCAATGGTTAAAGTTATGAAGGAAAATGACAGTGAAATAATGTGCTGTGGTAAAGCAATGGAAGAACTTGTACCGAATGTGGTAGAAGCATCTTTTGAAAAGCACGTTCCTAATTATTTAATTAAGGATGGAAAAATAATAGTGACTGTTAATCATGTTATGGAAGATGATCACTATATTGAGTGGATTTGTATGTGCTCTGGTAATAAAGAATTTGTGGTATATTTTGAACCAGGTGATGTTTTAGAAGCAGAGTTTACTTATATGCCAGGTGCAATTCTTTATGCCTATTGTAATAAACATTTATTATGGAAAAAAGAGGTAGAATAGGAAAGTATTTGTTTAATTTGTAGTTGTATGTTACTGTGACTCGTGTTCAATGATAAATAATATTTATATATTTGATTGAAGATTAAAAGAGCTTGCCCGATTGATATTGAAATTATTACAAGGGTGAGCTATTTTTTTAGAGATTATAATTTGACGATTTTTATGGGTATAGCAACATGGACATTGCAATATGACAACTAAAAGTTATTGGTTTTAGCTATTCTAAATTTGATTTTTATTGGGGATGAAAATCATAAATGAAACTTTTTAAATTAAATTGATTTGTTCGATTGACAAGTACAAACATTTGTATTACATTGTAGTTGTTAGAAGAGAAATTAATAAGCCATCGTGCCTTAATAAACCCTTATAAATAAAGACCTTTTATTTGATTCTTTTTTACATTTTTGAGAAAA
>CANRBB010000028.1 GCA_947628745.1 uncultured Bacilli bacterium
TAAAAATCTCTCAATTCCTTATAAACAAAGGGTTTGGGAGATTTTACTCTTTCAAAACTGATAAATTCAAGATTATAATACAAGTTATTAATTCTATCAATCTCTTTGTTGAAAAAAGTTTATTAATAGTTTATACTGGTGATAGGAGGAGTATCTATGTCTGTTGTATGGTTCGGCTTGTTTCTAATATTATTATGTATTGAGTTGGGAACTGTTAATCTAGTAACTATATGGTTCGCAGTTGGTGCATTGGTGAGTTGCATATTATCTTGTTTTTATGATAATGTAGTTGTTCAGTTCATAGTTTTTATTGTAGTGAGTATTTTGGTATTGGTTTTTACGAAGCCTTTTTCAAAAAAAGTACGTCATAATAAAAAGATTCCAACAAATTTAGATAGAGTTATTGGAATGGAGGCAGTTGTCACAAAGATTATTGATAAAAATAAAAATGGGGAAGTTTTTGTAGATGGAAAGCATTGGACGGCTATTTCTGATAAGAAAATAGATGTTGATGATGTGGTACTAGTTAAAAAAATTGAGGGTGTTAAACTTGTTGTGGAGAAGGAGGAATAATATATGATATTTATTATTATATTAGTTGTATTGGTTATTATTATTGCAGGAGGAATTAAAATTGTTTCTCAGTCAAAGGCAGTGGTTATTGAAAGGTTGGGCTCTTATTATAAGACTATGTCTACTGGTATTAATTATAAGGTTCCTATTATTGATAGGGTAGCTAATACCGTATCTTTAAAAGAGGTTGCAAAGGATTTTGCTCCGCAACCAGTAATTACTAAGGATAATGTTACTATGCAGATTGATACAGTTGTTTACTATCAAATTACTGATCCTAAGCTTTATACTTATGGAATTGAAAATCCGGTTAGTGCTATTGAAACATTAACTGCTACAACGCTTCGTAATATTATTGGTGAGTTGGAATTGGATGAAACACTAACTTCTAGGGACATTATTAATTCAAAGATGAGAGCTATTTTGGACGAGGCAACTGATGCTTGGGGAATTAAGGTAAATCGTGTGGAAGTTAAAAATATTTTACCACCTAGAGATATTCAGGAGGCAATGGAGAAACAAATGAGGGCTGAGCGTGAAAGACGTGAGGCAATTTTAAAAGCTGAGGGAGAAAAAAAATCTGCTATATTACTTGCTGAAGGTGAAAAGGAAAGTACGATTTTACGAGCTGAAGCTAAGAAAACTGCTAAAATTAAAGAAGCAGAGGGAGAAGCTGAAGCAATACTAAAAATTAAGGAAGCAGAGGCTCAAGGATTACAATTAATTAAGAATGTTAAATTGGATGAGTCAACATTAAAATTAAAAAGTTATGAAGCTCTTATGGATATTGCCAAGGGTGAGGCAACTAAAATAATAATTCCTAGCGAATTGCAAAGCTTGACTGCTGTTGCTACTACTTTGAAAGAGGTAGTTAAAGATTCTAAAAAATAATCATTTTATTAATAAATAAAACAGGCAATTTAGTCTGTTTTTTTACCTTGATAAGTGTTTCTTTTCAACATTTCTTTGTCTATATCATTGAGGACACAAAATTTTTTAGTTAACCATGTTGGTTCAATCAGGTCTTCAAGTATTGGATCTCCTGTTATTCTATGTATAACAATTTCTGGTCGTAAAACTTCTAATTGATTAATTACGATATCAATATATTCCTCTTTTGTTAAAATGTGGAATTTTTCTTTTTGATATAATTTGGCTATAGGAGTATTTTTGTTTATACTGAGCATGTGTATTTTTAAACCTTGAATATCTAAGGTGTTTAAATATTTAGCAGTTTCAATCATATCTTGTTTTGTCTCATAAGGTAAGCCATTAATTATGTGTACAACTACATTTATATTCTTGGCTCTTAGCTTTCTAACCATTTGTTCAAAGCACTCTAGAGTGTGGCATCTATTTATTAGGCGTGAGGTCCTAGAATGAATAGTCTGAAGTCCCAGTTCTATGGTTAGGTAAGTTTTTTTATTTAGTTCTTCTAGATAATTTAAGCATTCATTACTAATTGCATCTGGTCGTGTGGCAATATTTAAGCCAACAACATTTTTTTCTTGCAATATTGATTCATACATTTCTTTTAATTTGTTAAGTGGCGCATAAGTATTGGTGTGTGCTTGAAAGTATCCAATGTATTTAGCTTGAGGCCATTTTTTTAACATAACATTTTTAATTTTATGAAATTGTGTAGATAAATCATCTTTTCCTAGTTTGTTACTATTACCATCTTTGGAGCAATAAATGCAACCACCTGTTCCTACTGTGCCATCGATATTTGGACAACTTAATCCTGCATCTAGACTTATTTTGAATACCTTTGAATTAAATTTATGTTTATAAAAATAATTTAAAGTATGATATCTTTTATTGTCATCGCTATATTTAAATATATTATCCATAGTTTAATTAGTTTTACTCCTTTATTGTGTTTATTTTGATTTTACATGAAACTAATTTTTTTAAATATTTTAATTTAAAGCGTTTCTTAGTTTCTATAAATGAAAAATTATCAAATATTTCCCATATAGCAAACCAGCCAGTGATTAAAAATACTTCTGAAAAGAGAAAGTCATTGAGCTCAGCAGTAAGGTGAGCAACCCAAATTAAGATTATACCTATCAAGAATAAAACAATTTTTTTGATTCGGCTATATCGATAGTAGTTAAGGGTTTCCCTAATGTTTAAACCAAAAAACTCTCTTATCATATCTATAAGTTTAGCTTGTTCTTTTTCATCTAATGTGAATTGAGTGTTAATATGGATTTCAATTTCTTCTTGTGGCGAAAATTGAAGACTGTCATTATATAGATAACTTCCTAGTTCTTTTGAAAGTCTTGTATTGTTGAATGGTTCATAAAGTGTTTCAGGGTCCTTTATGGTAGCGTTTATAATATTTATATTTTTTTTCATAATTAATTTGGTCCTTTCATATGGATAAATATTTACTGATATGTATATTTTTGAATACCAAGTAAATTATACTAATATTTTTGTTAATTTGCATTATTTTTTGGCTCGGAAATTAATTTGAAGGTTTGACTCTTACATAGATTTTTGCAATACAATTATTTATTGTTAGGGTCTCATTATTTTTTAGTCCTGATTTTTGGTTCAATGAAATTACTAAATTGTAGAAATTTTTTCTTTTGTTTCTACTTTTTACTAGAACTCAAAAAAAGAAGCTAATATATTTATTTGTCAATAGTCTCAACAACCATTAACGATTGTTATTATTGTTATTGTTGTTATTATTGTTATTATTAGTAGAGGAACCTGACCAGGAAGAACTTGACCTTGGACTATAATGAGGTGTTATAGATACTCCACTTGCTGTGATTTTTATATTATCAAATGAATGATCTTTAGGAGTTAGGGTTATAGACTTAACAACTTCTGTTGCTCCGTTAACAAATGATAGTGAATTTTGATTGGCTATTATTGTATTATTTGGTGATTCTCCTAAAAAATTGTATATTTCATTAAATGTATTTTCTGTTATATTAGAGAAATGTTGTGTTAGAATATAGCATTTTTTCATTCTAATTATTTCATTGTATGTTTTTGGCTTTTGGCTAATCATTTTTATCCTCCTTGTAATTTATGTAAAAGAATTCTATATTTTGAAATGGTAAATTAATTGATTGGATATGATAATATGCATTGTTTTTTTGTTTGTTATAGTGATAATCTCTTAATTCGCTAGTTGTAAAGAAAATATTATTTGGGTTTTCATTGGATAATTCTTTATAATATAAGGCAATAATGTTAGTTATATCGACGCAATGATAGCAAGTTTTATCAGATTTATTTTTTAATATAGTATTAGTATATATTTGATGTGTCATTATATGTTCTTGCTTTATTCTGTTTTCATCTCCATATTGTACTAAATTACCACTTAATAACATAATATACAATGAATTATTAACGGGGTAATCGCAATTCTCTAAAACGCCATTTTTGATATATAGTGTTATTTTACTTTTTTCAGTTAAGTAAATAATATCTCTTTTATTTTTTAATATTTGCGATTCTAATGGATATTCTGTGTTATCTACTTTTAATATAAAAGCCTTTGGATCATAAATATATTTTAGTTTTTCATCTTGCTTTATTATGTCTGTTAATTGAACAATGTCATCTACATTGATTTTATTCTTTTGAGGATAATATTTTTGAGCAATATTCGGATGCATTTTACTCAAATACATATATACTGATTCATCATTATTATCATCTTCTTTATATATGTCATTATTATCCTTATAAATTTCTTGCTGTAGTTTACAAGTGTATGATTTGTTAGTTTTATAGTTATTTTTAACAAAGGGGCATCCTGTTTTGCATAAATATAGATATTTACAATCTAGGCATTCACTATTAAATCCAATTTTATTGTGATTTAGAAAAATTTTTGTACGGGCATTATTCATTATGGTTTCTACTGTATCTTTGTATATATTACCATAATAGAAATCGGGATTTTTTTGACCTCTAACACAGGAGTATATATCACCATCTCTTTCAAGTAAGAAAAACTTTTCACCACAGTTATCACAATTAGTACAATAAGTTGGATTAAATTCAGCAAACCAAGTAGTTCTTACTCCATAATCTAAGGTGGTATCAATAAATTCCTTTTTCATTCTATTATAAAATTTAACTTGTTCATCTTCTGTCATTGCATGTAGTAGTTTATCATTTTCACTGACAAAGCCTATCATAAAATTAAAATCATTCATGTCTAAGCAAGTATTTTTTTCTAAATATTTTATATCTTCAATAATTTCATCAATTCGTTCATAATGCTCTTTAAAAATAGTTGCAGAAACTTTCTTTTTATTAGGAATATTTTCTAGTAATTTAATATTTTCTAGTATTTTATCTAATGTTTTTTGATTTCCTTTTGTAACTCTAAATTCATCATGTAATGAAAAGGGTAGATCTAAGCTACCACTTATGGAAACATTAAAATCTTTAATTGTATCAATGTGTTTATCAAGATGATATAAATTTGTTTTAATATGTGGCTCACCAATTCTAAAATTATTAAATTCTAATAATCTTTTATTATCTTTATAGTAATTAGAAATGTATTCAATAATATCTCTGAAATCTTTTTTAGATAAAGTAGTAATTTCGCCACCATGTAAAGATATATTAAATGGAATTATATTTGCCTTTTTAAATTTATTTACTGCATATTTTAATGTTTTTAAATACTTATTATCTTGTTTTAAATCTACGGTGTTTTCTTTTAAATAGCAATATTTACATTGCATATTACAATTCATAGTTGGAACATACAACAAATGTATAAATTTATAATTATTATTCATAGCTTACTCCTAATTGTTATAATAACTAATTGATGTAGGGCTTTCTTTAAATGCTCTTTCGTTTACTATTGCATTTCTAGGTATTGTTATGTTTTCTAAAGAATCACACTGTCTAAAGGCTGAGCTACCAATTTCAGTAACAGTTCTTGGTACATATACATCATTTAAACTAGTGCATCCATAAAAAGCATGACCACCAATTCTAGTAACTCCCTCTGGTATTCTTATAAAAGATAATGAACTACAATTTTCAAATGTACTACCTTTAATTTCAGTAATTTTAGGTGGTAAAAATACATGATTTAAATTTATATCGCCCTGAAATACTTCACCATGAATATATGTGATGTCGTCATGAAGATTTATTGTTTTTAATGATGTCATATATTCGAAAGTTTGTCCATTTATTTCTGTAACACCTTTAGGAATAGTTATTTCAGTAATTGAGCTACAATGGGAGAAAGCTCTACCTCCAAGATATTCTAAAGTACTAGGTAATTTTACATTAGTTAAGTTTGTATCATGCGCAAAAGCTCCACCCCTAATATCTTTTAAGCCTTCTGGTAAAGCAATATAATTTAAACTTGACATATTTGCAAAAGCATTTGCTCTTATTTCAACAACGGAGGAAGGAAGTGTAAGATTTTCTATATTACTAGCATTTCTAAAAGCATCAAATTTTATGCTTTCGATAGTTTCTGGTAAAGTTACTTTTTTTATTTTTGTATTTTTAAAAGCTCTAGCTCCAATAGCAATAACATTTTTGCCATTGTGAGTAGATGGTATGATTACTTCTTCATTTTTCGTAATACCTCTGGTATATCTAAAAACTTGGTAACCATCCCCATATTTTATATAAATTACTTTGGGATTAAAAAATGCTATTGTGGGAATGAGTATTGTTATAAGCAGAATGATAATTATTTTTGAAAAATTGGGCAATAAAGTATCTTTTTTTTCTGATTTAATATTATTGATAAGTTTTGAAATATCTTCATCAGGATTTTTTATTGCAGTTTTCGTTAATATATTTAAAACATTAAATTTTCTATTTATTAGTAGATAAATTAAAAACATTAGTATTTCCATAAGCCCACAAAACAATATAGAATAATTGAAATAGAATAATAAAACATTTATCAAAGTTAAAATACCGAAAATTGATAATAAAATATTTTTATTCTTATTTAATTTTGATGTAGTAAATGTTTTAATATCTTCACCCTGATTTTTAAATTCTTCAGTAATTATTTTTTTTAATATTGTTTTTTCACTAACATAATAGGTTGAATCAAATGTTACGATTGGACTTTCATCTTGTATTACTTGGACGTTGTCACCATCAAAGGGTGTACCACATGATGGACAAAACTTATCATTAATTTGTAGGTTGGTCCCACATTTGGTACATTTTAAAATTATATTTCCTATTGAATTATTAGCCATATTACCATTTGTCATATTACTATTTATGATTTTATTACTTATAGCATTTATTGGGTTTCCTATAGTTTTAGCACTAATAGCACTAATGGGAACTATAATAAATGCTCCAATAAATACTGCAAAGAAATCAAATATTGCTATACCTGGTGTAATAAATATATCAAAAAATAACAATATTCCTGCTCGTATGCCAAACAATATCAAAAATGTTTTTTTGGGATTGTCTTTGGAAAAAATTTTTGATAATGGAATTAAAACAAACACTGACATATGGATTGACACGAATGCTTCAATAAAAATTGCATATGATATAGACATATTATCTTATGCCTCCTTTTATAAAAATTTTAATCACATTTTCACTCCTCGTACCTCGTAAATTTTAGGATTATTCAGACATTATCATAAAAAGGTTATTTTCATAAGAATCTAATGCGGATAGATCAATGTTAGGAATATTCTTTTTTTCAAAAGTATCTATCCATTTTTTAGAAATATTTAATACATAAGTATAAGGCAATATATCATAGAAATAGTCAGGATTTTCTTCAACTAAAGCATCTAATTGGTTTTTTTCAGCAGTATTAAGGTAATTTCTAAATCCTAATACTTTAGCTATTATCATTTCACCATAGGATGTTTTTCTACTTGTAAGTATTGCAAAAAAGCCTGATATAAACATAGATATAAATGATAGTATGTATATAATATTATAATTGGGGTTTAGATCTCTTATATATAGATAACAACTAACCCATAAAACTATTCCTAGTAATAATAAGGTAAATGTGAGATACATTTTGTTTCTAGCTTCTACATCATTTATTTTTTTATCTATAATGGTTTCGAGGCAAGAATTTACTTTTGAAAGTGTCTTAGCAAAAGAAGGATTATCACTTAGAATAATTTCATCACTATTTGAAAATAAATCTTGATAAACTATTTCTTCAGTAATGGATAATTTATTTGTATTATTTCTACCAATGTTTTTAATCTTATATTTATTTTTTTGTATTTCTTCAATAGCAATATAATTTTTGCTTGCTAAACCAATTATTAAAGCAGTTGTTAATTTAGTAATAGATTTTTCACCATATATATAGCCAATTTGTGCAGCATCTAAGTTTTCTGGAGGATAAAATTCAACGGTTTGAGAATATTTAGTGAAATCTTTTCCATATTTGTTCCATGTAATAAAACTATAAATTGATAATATAATTAATGCTAAACAAATCATTAAACAGATAATGCCATAATTAGTGGTTTCTCCAATAAAATATCCATCTCTTAATAACATGTTTAATGTAAGTGGATTATCTAATTGATAGTTAGATATATTTGCGGTTAGCGTTTGACCGTTTACTGAAAAATCAATTTTTGGGTTTATATTTTTGTTTTCTTTAAAAAAGTTTATGTTTTCTTTGGTAATATTAGTTGGCATATTTATAGTTAGATGCATGTTATTAATTTTTGTATTATCATAATTATCAAATAAATTAAAAATAAGTTCATCATAATTTTTATTGTTATCTTTACCCATATCATATCTATACATTATTTTATAAGTATGTAGACCACTAGAAGTTGTAGTTCTTTCACTACCAATTTTAATACTAATACTATCACTGTTTTTATTTGTTATAAATTTTTCCCCTTCGGCTCTTAAATTTGTAACTTCTATTTTTTTTGTCTTAATTTTACCGTTTGAATTATAATATTTTAACCATAATGGTATTGATTTATAAATTCCTTTGAAATTATTTCCGGGTATATCCACAGTTATAGTTTCTACAACATCAACCTTATTGTTTCTATCAACATCCATGACAACATCATAATTTTTAATGTTAAATTCCGATGATATATAAGATTTATTCTTTTGATATCTATTTGATTCAATTTTCGATACAACGAAAGGAATAGTAACTAATAGTAATGACCATATAAATAGTAAAATTATTGTTTTTAATATGTTCTTACTTCTTTTCATATTATAAACCTACTTTAATATTTTTTCTTTCTTCTTCGTTAATTTCAAACATTTTCTTTGATTTATAGCCAAATACTTTTGCTATTATATTGCTTGGGAACATTTCAACTTGATTATTAAAATCTCTAACAGTTGCATTATAATATTTTCTAGAGTTAGCAATATCCTCTTCAATTTGACTTAATTGTTTACTTAAATCTTTAAAATTTTCATTTGCTTTTAAAACTGGATACGCTTCAGCAAGTGCCATTATTTTGGATATATCACTAGATAATTTTTCATTTTTCTTAATCTTTTCATCGTCACTCATATTATCATAGGCAGAATTTCGCATTTCGATTACCTCTGTTAAAGTGCTTTTTTCATGATTAGCATAGCCTTTTACAGTTTCAACAAGGTTTGGAATTAAATCCCATCTTTTTTTCAAATAAACATCCATTGTCGCAAAAGCTTCTTTTACTTTATTATTTAATTTTACAAAATTGTTATATGTAATAAATAATGCAATTAAAATAATTATAACTATTATTATGATTACGTATAGCCACACATTAGTCACCTCAATTATGATTGTATCAATTTTTTAGCGAAAAGTCTTTAGCTTTACTTAATCTTTTTATAAATTTTCTTCTAACGACATAGAGGTAACCATTCTTCAAATGATTCTTCTAGTCAAGGCAATGTTTTCTATAATATAAACGACCTAAATTGACTTTGTAAAACTGGTTTACTCATTACAAAGTTTCTTTTGATGGAGTGACATTGATTCTAAAAGGTTTATTGTAAGTTATTTTGATAATAAAAAAATCTAGTAAAAATTACTAGATAATATATGATAAATCGCCATAAAAAGCGAATGCTTGTTCTGGCAGGGGATAAGTGAATCGAACACTTATCTAAGGTTTTGGAGACCCCTATTTTACCATTAAACTAATCCCCTGTTTGTACATAAATTACTGTTATAGTATAGCATAATAATAAATAACTTTCAATAGATTTCAATAGATAATTATTGCTATTTGCATATAATATGGTAGGTGATAAAAATGGCTTTAGTTAATTATACATCAAAAGATGTTGATTTATTAGCTCGTCTTATGAGGGCTGAAGCAATTGGTGAAGGGGAATTGGGTATGTTGATGGTAGGGAATGTCGTTGTTAATAGAACTATTGCAAATTGTTTAACTTTTAAGGATATTAATTCTATTGAAAAAGCAGTTTATCAATCTCCTGGTGGTTTTGCTGGTGTAAATAGCAATTTGTTTTATAGTGCGGCAACGGTTAGAGAAAAGGAACTAGCTATGAGGAATATTAGAGGTGAGTATTATTATCCCGCGACTAATGCTCTTTGGTTTTATGCGCCAGGTGGTAACTCGGGTTGTGTTGAACTTTGGTATGATCAAAAATTAGAGGGCAGATATAAAAGCCATTGCTTTTATGAACCATATGAAGGAGTATGTCAAGAGATAAGATAGATTGATTCTATATTTCTCTTTTTTTCTTGTTTGTGATATTATGTTATTATGATGGGAGTTGAGATAGTGAAGATACAAAAGAATAGAAAACTTGTGATAAGTATTTTACTAATCTTAATTATCTTGTGTATAGTAGGTATTCTTTTAGTGATATTTTTTCCTCATGAAAAAGAAGTTAAAAAACAAAAGAAAGAACCACCTAAAGTGAAAAAAGAGGAAACTCAAAAAGAGATATCGATAGTAGACTTAGCCAGTGATGAAAGGCCGATAGCAGTTATGATTGACAACAATGTTGGGTATAGTTCTCATAGCGGTCTGCAGGATGCTTATCTAACTTATGAAATTATAGTTGAAGGCGGTCTTACTAGAATGATGGCCTTGTATAAGAATAAGAATACGGTTGAAATTGGGCCTGTACGTAGTTCGAGACATTATTTCTTGGATTATGCTTTAGAAAATGACGCACTATATTGTCATTATGGTTGGAGTCCTTATGCTCAAAACGATATAAAAGCTTTAAGTGTTAATAATATAAATGGAATGACTTATTCTCAGGCATTTTGGAGAGATAATAAGGTGGCTGCTCCCCATAATGTATTTACAAGTATAGAAAAAATAACTAATGCCACTAAGGCAATGAATTATAGTAATAAATCTAATGATTGGCAATTATTAAAATATAATGCAGATGGCGTAAACTTGGACAAGAAAAATAAAGAAAATCTTCAATATGCTTTAAATGTAGATATTAAATATTCTTATAATCAAACTAGACAATATAAATATGATACAAACAGTAAAACCTATTTAAGGTTTATGAATGGATATAGTCATTCAGATAGAAATACAAATCAACAATATAATTATAAAAATATTATAGTTATTTTGGTTAATAATAAAACCATAGATAGTGAGGGTAGACAAGATTTAGATACTGTTGGTACGGGTAATGGTTATTATATTACCGAAGGCTATTCTTTGCCTATTGTTTGGAGTAAGGATAGTCGAAACAGTAAGACTAAGTTTAAATATTTAGATGGAGAAGAAGTAGAGGTAAATGATGGTAATACTTTTATACAAATAGTACCACTTCAAATGAGTGTAACTTTTTCTTAAATTAATGATATAGAGAGGATAAAAAAATGAAAACAGCAATCTTAGGTACAGGTGCTTATGGTTTTGCACTGGCTAAAATAATAATTAATAATTGTAATAATATTGCTATGTGGACACCCTATAGTGATGAAATAGCAAAGATTAAGGAACAAGGGAAAATAGATAAATTAAAACAAGAAAATAGTAATTTAAATGTTGATATAACTGATTCTATTGATTTGGCATTAAGGAATAGTGATTTAGTGATAATTGCTGTACCTGTTGTGGCATTAGATGAATTATTTCAAAAATTGAAACATTTAATAAATGATGGCATACATATATGCATAGCAAGTAAAGGTGTAGACGGTAATAGTCTTTTATTTGCTCATGAGATATTAGAAAGGTATATAAATACCTCCCAATATGCTATATTATCTGGTCCTAGTTTTGCGATAGATTTGGAAAATGGTGCATTATGTGGTTTGAATGTAGCAACAAAAAATAAAGAAACAGCTCAAGTAATATTGAAAATACTTAATACTGATATGGTTAAATTAAAGGTGATAGATGATGTGATAGGCATTGAACTGTGTGGTGCTGTAAAAAATATTATGGCTATTGGTTCTGGAATATTAGATGGAATGGGAGCCACTGAAACAACTAAAGCATTGTTTTTAACTGAAGCGTTAAATAGTCTAAATGATATTATTTTGAAGTATAATGGTCGTTCAGATACAATATTAAGTTATGCAGGATTTGGTGATTTTATTTTAACATGTAATAGCGATAAAAGTAGAAATTTTCAATATGGTCAAATGATTGGTAAGGGTTTAAGTAGTTCGCAGTTGTGTATGTTTTTAGAAAATAATACGGTTGAGGGTTATGGGACACTAAGTGCTTTACATAACATATTTAAAAATAATAATGTAAATAATAATTTAATAAATGTAATGTATGATGTGGTAGTTTATAAAGATAATCCACAATTAGTTGTAGAATTTTTAAAACAAAATTATTAATTATTATATTAATAATCTTGAAAAAAATATGATTTTTATGGTAACATCTATGTAGGTATGGAATTGAAGTGAAAGGAATGTAAGTTAGTATGGAAAAAATTATGAAGTCTATTGTAAAATCGTCATTTTTTACAACATTTATTTTATTAATATTAGGAATACTACTATTTATTAAATCTGATGATACAATAGTAGCAATATCATATATGGTTGGTGGAGCAATAATTGTTTTGGGAGTTCTTGCTTTAGTTAGGTTTTTTACTGCAAAAGATAAAGATTTCACTAGTAGTTTTGATGTAGTTTATGGGATAGTGACTGTTATTGCTGGTATATTTGTTTTATCTAATCCTAAGATGATAGCATCAGTTATACCTTTTATAATAGGTTTATGTATTCTTATAAAAAGCTCTTTTAAAATAGCTTATGCTCTGGATTTAAAAAAATATGAAATTGGGATTTGGAAGCAAACTTTAATAACCTCTATTATAAGTGCTATGGTAGGTATAATCATGCTATTTAATCCATTTAAGACTAGTGTTGTGGTATTTAAAATAATAGGTGCAGGTATCATTATTTATTCTATTTTGGATATTATTTCCACTTTTCAGTTGCGTAGTTCTGACATAGGAAATAAGACTACTAGTATTGAAGTTACTTCTACAGTTGAAGATTATGAAGATATTTCTGATGCTGAAATAGTAGAGGATGATGCGGAAATCGGCAATAAAAAATCTAAAAAGGGAAAGAGAAAAGGTAGAAAATAGATATGAAAGTGCTTGATTTATTATTAAAGTCTCAATTTGAAAAGAAACTGGATAGTATAAATGATAGTTTTAATGCATGGATAAGTAAATATATTGGTGATGGTTTTGGAGCATCAATAGTAGTTTTGATATTTGTAGTAATAGCTGTGATAATTGTTGGTAGTTTTGCTAAAAAAAATTAATAAGATTTAGAGGTAAAAGTGATGATATTGCTTTTATTTTGATGCAGTATAAGGGAGGCTTTTACTATAATGAGTAATGTTGATGATATTGAGATATTAGATTTGAATGATGATTTGATTAATCATGAGGTGGTAAGAAAAAATTTACCTGTAATAGTGCCGGTTAGAGAAAATAATAAAAAAATGGAAAGTCACAGCAATCAATATGTATACGTCATGATTTTGTTTGCAATAACGGTTATTGTTTTGACAGTTATGTTTGCTAGTTTAGTTTAAATATAATTAACGTGGTTTTAGCCATGTTTTTTAATGATAAAAATTGAAAAAAAGTTTTTATTGTTTTATAATAAGTTGGAATGAGGTTATTGTATGCAAAAATTAGAAATTGGAAAGAGATATGAAATTCATAGTTATAAACATAACGGAAATATACACAGAGCATGGGATGAAGCAGTACTATTGGAAATCCATGATGATTATTTAATTTTTGGAAATGAAAAAACTAAAGTTATAGAGTCAGATGGACGTACTTGGCGAACGAAAGAACCAGCAGTTTTATATTTTTTTAAGTCTAACTGGTTTAATGTAATAGGTCAATATAAGAAAAGTGGCATATATTATTATTGTAATATAGCTTCACCGTTTATTATTGAAGATGATGTTATAAAATATGTTGATTATGATTTAGATTTGAGAGTATTTCCAGAGGGGTCATTCAAAGTTTTAGATCGTGGAGAATATAGATATCATAAACAATTGATGAATTATTCTGATGATATAGATCTTATACTTAGATCAGAACTTACTAATTTGATAAACATGGTGAGGGCAAAAGAAATTCCATTTAAAAAGAATACGGTTGAACATTATTATGGTATATATAGGGATGTTTTACAAAGTAAAATTAAATAAATAATTGTTTTTTGGGATTAAAATTGTTTTTTCTAATTTATTTTTAATATTTTCGGTTGTATTTTGAAAAAAATTAAAATATTTATGAAAAAAATTAAAATATTTATTGACTTTAATTTAAACATCTGGTATATTAGTGATGCATTTTGAATGAAGTGCGAATGATCTTTGAAAACTAAGCAAAACGTCAATTTTGAGTAGCTAGGTAATTAATTAAAAACAAACTTATTTAA
>CANRBB010000029.1 GCA_947628745.1 uncultured Bacilli bacterium
ACTGGTTTTCAGTTATGAAGAAGACTAAGCAATATAATCTTGCTAAATTATCACAAATTGCCTAAAAAACTAATTATTAGAGAGCTCCAAGCTCTTTTTTATTTAATAAACACACTTTAAACCATTTCTTACTTGTTTAATATTCATCAAAGTTACTACAATAATATTTAAACTAGTTGAGAGTATAAGAGACCACATTCCTATTTTTAGAAGTGAAAGTAAAGGTAAAAATACGAGTCTTATAATCACCCCCAGCAGATTTGAAAAGAAATTAGCTCTTGATAGCCCCATTGCATCAAGACTGCTAGAAAGAGGAGCCTGAATATATTGTAAAAGACAAACTGGCGCCAAAAATCTAATATAACTTACACCTTGCTTTGCCCCATAAAGAATTAGTAATAGCTTCTCAGGAAAAACTTCCAAAAATATAGTCATCAAAAAACCAATTAGTAAGCAGTAAAAAATAGCTTGCTTTATCTTCTTCTTTACACTTTTTATTTCTCCTCGTTTATACTTTTTAGCAACCACTGGTAATAAGGCTTGACTAATCGCATTACTAAAAAAACTAGGTAACAAAATTAAAGGTAGGCAATATCCACTAATAATTCCGTATTCTTGTACAATATAAGTATTAGAATAACCACTAGAAAGAAGTACACTAGTTAAGATAATGGGCTCAAAAAAATAACAAATTGATCCGATTAATCGCGTCGCTGTTGTTGGAATACTTATAGAAAGAGATTCCTTAAGATAAATTCGGCTAGGCTTAATATCACTCTTTTTCAACGTAAAATTTTTAGGTAAAAAGAAAAATAAAATTAGAATAGAAGTAATCTCGGAAAAAATATTAGTAAGAATTACATAACATACAGCATATTCTACTCCTTTTTTTAAGAAGAAAGGAACGCCTAGCATAATCACTAATATTCTAACTACATCTTCAGTAATATGTGAAATGACGTGAGGACCCATTCTTTCCTTACCAAAAAAATAACTTCGCAAAATGCTTGAAATACTAGAAAATGGTATCACTAAACTAATAGCCAAAATAGCATAGTAACTTCTACTTTCATGTAACAGATTAAAAGCAAGAAATCGTGCCACACAAATGATAATAACCATTAGAAAAATATTCAAAAATAAGACAAAAAAGATAGAAGTAAAAATTAGTCGTTTATTATTTTTAGCATCCTCACTCACCAGCTTAGAAATAGAAACGGGGAAACCAAAAGATGAAATATTCATAAAAAGAATAAATGTTGGCAACATCAGCATATAAATACCAGTACCCAACACTCCTAAATATCTAGTCAAAATAATCTTATTAAGCATACCCAAGATTTTAGTGATAACACCACCAATTAGCAATATAATTGTAGACTTGATAAATTTCTCTTTCATAATATTCACCTTGTTACAAAATATATGTTCAAAGTCTTGATAAATCACAAATTCGACAAAAGGGGAGTTTATTTTTTTCTTAATTTATGCTATGCTAAATGTATCTTGTAAATACCATGTCAAAGAACGAAAAAAAGCTCTAAATTTGTTCACAGATAAAAATATGTATGCTAGAATCAAGATAGAGGTGTTAGTAAATGAATAATTTAATAGATTTTTTAAGTAGTCGTGAAGCTATAATAATCTATTCATGTGCCATTGTTATTTGTATTATTTTAATTACATACTATTATATAGTAAAAGGAAAAGATAAAAGAAGACAAAAACAAAATACTAAAGAACTAGAAAATTTTGTAGAAGAAATAGAAAGAGAAGAACAAAAAATAGCTCAAAATAATAGTATTAATAAAGAATTACCAGTTGAAAAACCCGTCGTAGTTACGGACACTGACTCTTTAAAAACAGTAGATATTGTTGAAGAACTAGCTAAAGATAATTTAGAAGTTGTAAATGGTAATGTCGAAGCAACAATTGAACAAAGCGAAGCAAAAGAAAATGAAATTCCTTCATCTGAGAGTATACCACAGCAAACACTAAAGACACCTAAGATGGAAGAATTGTCATATGCTCCCATAGAACTAAATCAAGACGAGGCTCGTAAAGAACTAGAAAAAATAGCTCAAGAATTATATGCGAAAGAGCAGGAACAAAAGAGTCAAACTGAAGTCCTACCGCAAACCGAAAAAGAGAAGGCATCCCCTGTTCAAGTAACCGTAGACGAGATTATAGAACCCGCTTTAGAATCTCAAGAATTGAAGCATGATGAAGTTGTTGTTGAAGAAATAGAAAATAGTGACTTAACAAATTTTGAAAGGGAACAAGAAGCTAATGCTATTATTAGTTTAGATGAGTTAATGCAAAAAGCTTCAAACATATATGAACAAAATGAAAAGATTCAATACCAAGATGAAGGCAATGAACCCATAAGCCTTGACGATTTACAAAAGAGATGGGCTAAGGAACAACAAATAGTTGAAGAAATAAATAATGAAATTAAAATAGAGGAGCTAAGCGATATTAATTCTTCTACAAAGACACCATTATATGAAGAAAAAACACCTAAAAAAGTAGTGGTCTCACCAATTACTACAGAATTAAATAGAAAAGAAGAAACCAATGCTACTTTCAAAAGTAGTCCACTAATTTCACCAGTATATGGTATTTCAAAAGACGAAGTTGAAAAACCAGTTGACTATAAAAATAATCATGAATTAGCACTTGAAAATACTGCTAACTACGAAAAATTTGACGCAGAAATAAAGAAGACCAATGAGTTTATTGCTGCTTTAAAAGAATTACAAAAAAAGCTAGACTAGTCTAGTTTTTTCATGCCTAAATTAAATTTGTAAAATAAAAATTAAATTTCTCATTTTTTCGTGTTATGATATTATAGAAACGAATGAAAGGAATGGTCTTTCACATGAAAGTTGGAATATATACATTAGGTTGTAAAGTAAATCTATATGAAAGTGAATTTATTATTGATAAATTAATAAAACATGGCTATCAGATTGGCGATTTTAGGGAAAAATGTGACGTCTACATTATTAACACATGCTCTGTTACCAATAATTCTGATACCAAATCAAAAAAAATTATTAGAAGTGCAATTAGAAAAAATAAAGATGCTTGTATCGTAGTTATGGGCTGTTTCATAGAAGCAAATCCTGACTATAAGGAAGATGGTATAGATATATATTTAGGAACAAAAGACAAAAGTAAAATAATCGAACTACTAGAAGAATATTTTCAAAATAAAAAAACCATTGATAAAGTTACCTCTCTAAAAGCTAAAGTATTTGAAGATATGTTTATTACTACTTTCCAAGGTAGAACCAGAGCCTTTGTTAAGATTCAAGATGGTTGTTGCAATTATTGTAGTTATTGCATTATACCCTATGTACGAGGTATATGTCGTAGTAAAAGTTTTACCAAAGCTCTAACAGAAATTAAAGAATTAACCGAAAATGGTTATCAAGAAATAGTTTTGACAGGTATTCATACAGGAAATTATGGTGTTGATATAGGTAAAAGTTTTGCTGACCTCTTAAAGGAAATCGTGCAGATAAAAAAATTAAAAAGATTACGTATATCTTCAATAGAAGTAACTGAATTAAATGACGAGGTTTTAATGCTTTTGAAATCAAATCCCGTAATTGTTGATCATCTCCATATTCCACTTCAATCTGGTTGTGATAAAATTTTAAAACTTATGAATCGTAAATATGATGTAAAATATTTTAAAGACAAAATTAACAAAATTCGTAAAATTAGACCAGATATATCAATCACTACCGACATTATAGTAGGCTTTCCCGGAGAAAGTAGAGAAGATTTCCTTGAAACTATTGCTACCGCTCGAGAGATAGGCTTCAGTAAAATTCATGTTTTCCCATACTCTCCTAGAAAAAACACTGTAGCTGCAACCATGCCCAATCAAGTTGATAGCAAAACAAAAAAAGAACGTGCCACTACCTTGATTAATATTTCACGCGAGCTAGAGATAAAATATATGAAAAAATTTATCGGTAAAACTATGGAAGCATTATGCGAAAAAGGAAAAGACAATTTAACTCTAGCTCACACAGGTAACTTTCTTCATGTGGCACTTAATAGGCAAATTCCTAGTGGAACTATTATCAAAGTAAAACTTAAAGAACTAGACTATCCCTATATAAAAGGAGATGCAGTAGATGAACCAAGACAAGATAGAGTTTATCAAAGGACAATATAAAAAGAATATTTTTCAATCAGAAAATGGGTACGTAATAGGACTATTTAAAGTAAAAGAAGTAAGTGCTGAATCTTTAGAAAGATATCTCAATACTACTATCACTTTTACAGGATACTTTCACGAACTAAATGATATTGACACCTACAAGTTCTATGGTAAATTTGTTAACCATGAACGTTATGGTAGACAATTTCAGGTTGAAAATTATGAAAGGTTAAAACCAGTAGAAAAAGATAGTATTGTCGAGTTCCTATCCTCCGGCTTATTTAAAGGAATAGGAGAAGCTAAAGCCAAAAAAATTGTTAACATTCTAGGTAAAAATACTCTAGATACCATTTTAAATAACCCCAACAACTTACTCTTAATACCCGGTATAACTTCAAAAAACAAAGATGACCTATATAATACCCTAAAAGAGTATGAAAAAAGTTATGACACTATTATTAAGTTAGGAAATATAGGCTTTACTCCTAAAGAATCAATGCTTATTTACAACTTTTATAAAGAAAAAACACTTGAAATACTAAATACCAATATCTATCAACTCATTAAAGATATAGATACCCTAAGTTTTAATAGAATTGATAGTATTGCCTTAAAAAATAGTATTCCTAAAGATGACCTAACTAGAATAGAAGCAAGTATTATTTATATTATGAACGAATTAAGTAATAGTTATGGACACAGCTACTATTATAAGCATGAATTAATACCATATATTAATAAAGTATTGTCCATTACAGTAGAACAAGACTTAATTGAAGAAGCTATAACGAAGTTAACAACAAATCAAGATTTAATTATCAAAGAAGATCGCTATTACGTAAAAGAAATGTATGAAGCTGAAACCTATATAGTTAATAGAATTAATCTCTTAATGCATACTCAAGATAATAAGGATAATAATATTAATGACTATATTAAAAAATTAGAGGAATATTTTCAAATAAATTATAACAAAGATCAAGAACTAGCCATAAAAAATAGTTATCTCAAAAAATTTCTAATTATAACTGGAGGACCAGGGACAGGTAAAACTACAATTATGAAAGCTATTTTCGAATTGTATCGTGAAATAAACAAACTAACTCCAGAAAAATTGATTGAAAAAGTTGCTCTTTTGGCTCCCACAGGAAGAGCCGCCAAAAGAATGAGTGAACAGACCAATCTTCCAGCTGCTACTATTCATAGATTTTTAAAATGGAATAAAGATACCAATAAATTTCAAATTAACGAATATAACAAAAGTCCTAAAGAATTTATCATTATTGATGAAGCTAGTATGATTGATACATACTTATTCGCAAGCCTTCTAAAAGGTATCAGTGTAAATGCCAAGATAATATTGGTCGGAGATGTAGATCAATTACCTAGTGTTGGGCCAGGGCAAGTCCTATCAGATTTAATAGAAAGTGCCAAGACCAATGTTTGCTGGCTAAATGAACTTTATAGACAAAAAGAAAATTCTAACATCATAAACTTAGCTTACGATATCAAAAAAGGAATTACCTCTCAAGAATTATTTAATGTAGATGAAGATTTGACCTTTATAAAATGCTCCAATAATGATGTCCTTACTAAAATAGAAGAAGTTGCCGAAACATACATCGACTACTCCTATAAAAATTTTCAAATATTGGCCCCTATGTATAAAACCATTAATGGCATAGACAATATCAATGAAAGTATTGAATCTCTTTTTAATCCCAAAAATAAACAAAAAAAAGAAATAACTATCTCCAACATTATCTACCGAGAAAACGATAAAGTTATTCAATTAACCAATATGCCAGATGATAATGTTTATAATGGAGATATAGGCATTATTGAAAAAATTACACTCTCTCCTAAAAAAGAAATATATATAGATTTTGATGGTAATATCGTCAAATACACACCGAGCAATTTTTTAAACTTCAAAAAAGCCTATGCCATCTCCATCCATAAAAGTCAAGGTAGCGAATTCGATGTTGTCATAATACCACTAGTTAAAAATTTTCAAAAAATGCTTTATCGCAAATTGATTTATACAGCCATTACAAGATGTAAGAAAAAACTATACTTAATTGGTGATATTAATGCCTTGAAATTAGCTGTTGCTAATGACGATTCTAATATTAGGAGAACAAGTATTAAAAAAATGCTTCTTGAAGGAATAAAATAAACAATTACTATCATACTAAGTATGAGGTGAAAAAATGAAAATGAAAAAGAAAGTAATGCTAGCTATGACTGCTGGTGCAGCCGTAGGCGCTATGATGTGGTATAAAAAAATGCATCCAAACGCTATGGAAGATATGAAAAAAGGAATTAAAAAAGTTGCTTTAGGTGTAGCTGACACAATGGATATGTAAAAAAACTGTCAAACAATTCGACAGTTTTTTAATATATTAGAAATTTGCTTGGAAAGGAGAATAAATAGATTATAAGTTAAACAAACCATAATTTACTTATAAATCATTTTGAGCTATATAGTATTTTAATACTAAAAAGTTTTAATATAAAATGCTAAATAAACAAAGAAAGTTTAGATAAAATCTAAAATAAGAAAAATACTCCAACATCTTTAATTAATGATTTGTCATAAATTTATTTATATGATAAAATGGAAAAGATGAAATAAAATATGTAAATAATTGTAAACATAATTACTTTTTATTTACTTTTTAAGTATAATAATCATAGTGAGGATGTGTTAAGATGTCAACAAGATATGATGCCAAATCAATAAAAATACTAGAAGGTCTAGAAGCAGTCCGTAAAAGACCAGGTATGTACATAGGTTCAACAGATAAGAGAGGTCTTCATCATTTAATATGGGAAATCGTTGATAACGCTGTCGATGAAGCCATTAATGGTTATGGAGATTACATTAAGATAACGCTTCATAAAGATAAATCAGTTAGTGTTGAAGATCATGGACGAGGTGTACCAACAGAAATGCATGAGTCAGGTAAGTCAGCAGCTGAAGTAATATATACCATACTACACGCAGGTGGTAAATTTGAATCAAATGGTTATAAAGTATCAGGTGGTCTACATGGAGTAGGGTCAAGTGTTGTTAATGCTTTATCTAAATGGATGGAAGTAACCATTAAAAGAGATGACAAAAAAGAGTATTACATTCGCTTTGAAAATGGCGGTCATGTAACTGTTCCCCTAAAAGTAGTTGGTAGTGCTAAAACAACAGGTACCACTGTTAGATTTTTACCAGATAACCAAATATTTTCTTCATGCAATTTTTCTTTCACTACCGTTTGTGAACATATGCAAGAGTCAGCCTTTCTTTTAAAAGGTATTACAATTGAAGTCATCGATGAAGAAGATAATAGAAGTGCTAAATTTAATTATGAACGAGGCATTGATGAATTTGTTGAATATATTAACAAAGGAAAAAACGTTTTACATAAGGTTCTTCATTTAAGCGGTGTTAAAGATAAAATTGAAGTAGATGTCGCCATGCAATATACCGATACCTACAACGAAGAAATTGTTTCTTTTGTTAACAACGTTAAAACAATTGATGGTGGTTCTCATGAAGTAGGTTTTAAAACGGCTTTAACACGTGTTTTCAATGATTATGGTAAGAGCAATGGTTTTATAAAACAAAAAGATAAAGCTTTAGAGGGAGCTGATGTTCGTGAGGGTTTAACCGTAGTTCTTTCTTTAAAAATACCTGAAGAACTACTCCAATTTGAAGGCCAAACTAAAGGAAAACTTGGCACTCCCGAGGCCCGCACCGCCGTTGATTATATAGTAGCTGAACAATTGCGTCTCTTTTTAGAAGAAAATAAAGCCATTGCTACCGAAATTATCAATAAATCACTCCGTAGTAAGATTGCTCGCGAAGCTGCCCGTAAAGCTCGCGAAGAAGCTCGCAAAGGTAAAAAAAATACCCCTAAAGAAAGAGCCTTATCAGGCAAACTTACCCCAGCTCAGTCCAAAGACAAAACGAAAAAAGAATTATTCTTAGTCGAGGGAGATTCAGCAGGTGGTTCTGCTAAACAAGGACGTGACAGACGTTATCAAGCCATCCTTCCTTTACGAGGAAAAGTTTTAAATACTGAAAAAACCAAAGAAGAAGATATTTTAAAAAACGAAGAAATAAATACTATGATTTACACTATTGGTGCCGGCTATGGGCCCAACTTTGATATTAAAGACTGCGAATATTCAAAAGTAATAATTATGAGTGATGCTGATGAAGACGGAGGTCATATTCAGTGCTTACTTTTAACCTTTTTCTACCGTTACATGAAACCCCTTATTGAAGACGGCAGACTTTTTGTGGCCTTGCCCCCATTATTTAAAGTAGATTATGGTAAAAATAAACCTGTTGATTATGCCTATACTATCGAGGAGATGCAACAACTAGTCAAAGGTAAGAAATGTGAAGTTCAACGTTACAAAGGACTTGGTGAAATGAATGCAGACCAACTTTGTGAGACCACTATGGCACCAGGCAAAAGGACTCTAATTCGTGTTAATATTAATGATGCCCAATTAGCCGAGAAAAGAGTTAGCGTCTTGATGGGTGACGAAGTAGCACCACGTAAAGAATGGATAGAAGAAAACGTCGAATTTTCATTAGAAGATGACTATAAAATTTAGGAGGAAGTAGTTATGGCCAAGAAAAAAGAAGAAACAAAAGAAATAATAGAAAAAATATATGACTATACTCTTGAAGATATCATGGGCGAGCGTTTTGGAAGTTACTCAAAATACATTATTCAAGATAGAGCTATTCCAGATGCTCGAGATGGTTTAAAACCAGTTCAAAGACGAATCTTATACTCTATGTATAAAGAACACAACACTTACGATCGACCATATAGGAAGAGCGCTAAAACCGTTGGAGATGTTATTGGTAATTACCATCCTCACGGTGATTCTTCCATATATGATGCTATGGTTCGTATGAGTCAAGATTGGAAGATTAGACTACCATATATTGATATGCACGGAAACAATGGCTCTATCGATGGAGATAGTCCCGCAGCCTATCGTTACACAGAGGCCCGTCTTTCAAAGATTAGCAATGAAATGATTCGCGATATAGATAAAGACACCGTAGAATTTTCACCCAACTTTGATGATTCCACCGTTGAGCCTACCGTTTTGCCTACCAGATTTCCTGCACTACTTGTTAATGGAGCAACGGGTATTTCCGCAGGATATGCTACAAACATTCCTCCCCATAACTTAAACGAAATAATAGATGCTACCATTAAATTGATAGATAATAAAGACATAACTTTAGAGCAATTAATGGAAGACGTAAAAGGACCAGATTTTCCAACAGGAGCTATAATAGAAGGTCTTAATGGCATTAAAGAAGCTTACGAAAAAGGTAAAGGGAAAATAATTGTTACTAGCAAAACCGAATTTGAAGAAAAAAATGGCAAAGTATCTCTAATCATCACAGAAATACCATATGAAGTTAATAAAGCTCTTTTAGTCAAAAAGATAGACGACATTCGCATAGATAAAAAGATAGATGGAATTATAGAAGTACGAGATGAAAGCGAAAAAGACATTCGTATCGCAGTTGATATCAAAAAAGGTTCCAATAAAGAATTAATTTTAAATTATCTTTTAAAAAATACAGATTTGCAATCAAGTTATAGCTTTAATATGGTAACTATTGTCAATCGTAGACCTAAACTACTAGGTTTAAAAAGTCTTCTAGAGGCTTTTGTAAGCCACCAAAGAGAAGTTGTTAGAAGAAGAACTTCCTTTGATTTAGCTACTGCTAAAAAAAGGCTACATATTGTAGATGGACTTATAAAATGTTTATCCATCTTAGATGAGGTAATCAGGGTTATTCGAGCTTCTAAAAACAAAACCGATGCTAAAGACAACTTAGTAAAAGAGTTTGAATTTAGTTATGATCAAGCTGAAGCTATTGTAGTTTTACAACTATATAAATTAACCAATACTGATGTAGTAGCTTTAGAAGAAGAAAAAGCTAAATTAGATAAATTAATCAAAGGTCTTAGTGCTATCTTAGAAGATGAAAAGGCTTTAAAATATGTTATGAAAAAGGAATTAAAACAAGTACGAGATGAGTTTAATACACCTCGTCTTACTACCATCAAAGAAGAAATAAGAGAAATTAAAATAGATCAAACAGAAATGATTCCTAAAGAGGACGTTATAGTCATGATTACCAAAGATGGTTATATTAAACGTACAAGTTACCGTAGTTATAGTGCCACAACGGATGCTCCGACCCTAAAAGAAAATGATTACATTATCGGTCAATTTGAGATGAATACTCTAGATACTTTACTAGTCTTTACATCTTTAGGTAACTATTTACAAATCCCTGTTCACGCTATTTATGATATGAAATGGAAAGATATGGGCAAACATATTAGTAATATTGTACCAATGAATGAAAGTGAAGAAGTCATTAGTGCTATTCCAGTTTATGATTTTGATAAAGAACAACCACTTATTTTAGCTAGCGCTAGTGGTATGATAAAAAGAACTTATTTAAAAGACTTCAAATTAAGTCGTTGGAGCAAGCCAACTTCTTGCATGAAGTTAAAAGAAGATGATAAATTAGTTCAAGCTATGTTGGAACAAAAAGAGGCTGTCTTTATTACTACTCAAAATGGTTTTGGTTTATCATTCCTAACTGAGGAAATACCATTATCAGGGCCTAAAGCTGCAGGTGTCAAAGGTATTACACTAAAAGATGATAAAGTAATTTCTGTAAACAATTTTTCACCTAATACTGATGAGTATCTAAGTATTTTAACAGATCGTAAAACAGGAAAAAGAATAAGACTATCTGAATTTGAATTATCGACAAGGACTCGTAAAGGTCTATTAGTCTTAAGAGAAGTAAAAACTAAACCATATAAAGTATTGAAAGCATTTATTACTGATACTAAAAATCACATAGGTCTAAAATCAAGTACTATTACTATCATCAAAAATACAGAGTTACCTATAAGTGATCGCTATTCTACAGGTAAAGAAATTTCAAAAGATGATTATGTTGATGCTTTCCTTGTCACAAGTCTTACTAATAAAGATAATCTCGAACCAGAAAACTATAAAGAAACAGATTCAAAATCCTCAAAATTAAAAGTTAATCTTCAAGAAATAGATGATCGCCTTATGACTATTGATGACTTTTTAAAAGAAGATAATTAGAGAACCGATAAATGGTTCTTTTTTCATCTTTTTAACATAAGATTATATAGGTGATAGAGATGTCTAAAGAGAATTTTAAAGATTTTGCTAGACTTCATCCCGAGCTTGCAGACCAGGTTGTAAGTAATAAGATAAGTTGGCAAAAGTTGTATGAAATATATGATATCTATGGGGAAAACAGTAGTGTCTGGAATGAGTACTTTACAACAGGCAATAAAAAGAATAATGCAACTCTGAACGATATTGTCACAACAATCAAAGGTGTAGATTTAGAAACTGTTCAAAATGGTATCCAAAGCATGCAAAAAGCCATAGCGTTACTCCAAGATATAGGTGTAGGTAAGACAAAAGACATTAGTAAATCAGTTTATGAGCCTAGACCAATGTATAAATACTTTGAGGATTAATGCAAGTAGATGTCAAACTCGCCATTGAGCGCAATCCCAATCTCAAAAGATACCTCAAAGAAAACTCCTATTGGTATCATTACTTGAATAGAAACTCCGTCTATCTAAAGGCTATGGAAGAAGAAATGAAGAAAAAATATAAGTTAACTCCAGAAGATAAGATTGAAAAAATGCGTGATAGTATTACCATGGTTTCAGAATTTTTAAAAATTTTAAAATAACTATTGCAAAGTTCGACAAAATTTGCTATTATGATGTTGGAACTATTATATAGTTCTAGGCCGATATTTGTTTGTGCGTATCGCCTTCTTAAACACTCACAATATGTTGGGTGTTTTTATTTATATATTAGGAGATAATATGACTATATATGACAAAATAAATAATTTAATTAAACATTTAGACCAAGAAGAGGCAATTACTAATATCAAGAGTATCCAAAACGAAATAAAAAATAACAAAAATCTCATAAACAAAATAATAAGCAAAGAAAATGTCCAAAATATTGAACAAATTAGACAATATCGTCACTTAGAAAATAAAATTAACTATATGATTTTAGAGTTGAATCAAAACTTAAAAAAAATAGAAAGGGGTAATAAGATTGAAAATAATTCAAGGTAAATATAAAGGCACCAACTTATCAGGGTTTGATATAGTCGGAACAAGACCAACTATGGACAGGGTTAAAGAATCTTTATTTGCTATCATTCAAGAACAGATACCTCATAAAAATATTCTAGATTTATTTGCCGGCAGTGGTAACCTAGGAATAGAAGCTCTAAGTATGGGGAGCGAAGATGTCGTTTTCGTTGATAATAATAAAGTAGCCATCAATACCATTAAGAAAAATTTGGCAAAGATAAAGGAAAATAAGCTAGTTCTCAATATGGACTATAATGAAGCCCTAGAATATTTTTATAATCAAGGAAAAAAGTTTGACATTATCTTTTTAGACCCGCCTTATAATACCAATTATATTGAACATAGTTTATCACTAATTGAAAATTATAATTTATTAAATAGCTCAGGAATAGTAGTTTGTGAGAGTGATGATTTATCAAAAATCAAATATTCAACCAGCTTTATAGAATATAAGTCCAGAAAGTATGGGCAGAAAAATGTAGTCATTTTAAAGAAAAAGTGATATCATAAATTGTAAGGTAGGTGATGGGGTGAAGAAATTAAATAAGAAAGGCTTTGCTATAACTACTGTAATATACAGCTCGCTAATAATTGCGGTTATTGTAGTTGGAATGCTATTTAGTACTATGACATACTCTAAGAAATCAACTGACGATATGGTTTACACAGTAGAAAAAGATTTAAATGAATATACAAAAGCTACATATCCTACTGTATCAACTCCACCAAGTGGCCCTAGTGGACCAACTCCATCAAGCCCTAGTAAACTATGCAAAAGGGCAACCACATTTCATAAAGAAGTATGTAATCAGACTTCAGATTATTGCATTGCATTAGGTCACAAAAAAGGTGATACTATAACTTATGGAAATACGAGTACAACAAATGGTGTATTAAAGCAAGGCGATGCTTTTGATTGTGATGTCAATGGTGATGGCACATATAATAGCACTACGGAAAGATTCTATTATGTAAGTGATTATTATGATACATCGACCAGAACATTTAATATTAACTATGCCACCTTGATTTACTATAACAATGTATCTGGTGGAGTAGCTAATAGTAGTACAAAAGTTGCTTATAATTCCAGTAATACAAATTTAAACGGTCCACAGACAGGCTACACGCAGTTACCAAGTACAAGTCAGTGGAGCAAAGTAACATTATATAAAAGTTCAAGGCAATTACTAAGTACTGCAGGAACGTCAATTAATGGAAATCCTCTTGGCACATTTTCTTACACTGGTAAAGCCGCTCGTCTCATAACACTTCATGAACTTAATAGTGCTTACAATCCAGGTGGTTCATTAGTTACTGACAACAAAAATGCCTTAAGCAATTGTGAGTATTTACTAGAAAATACCGGTTTTACATCTAGTGCTAACGCATATGGCTATTGGATAGAAACACTAGATTATTCTATCACTACACGAGTTTATTCGGTTCAAAGTGTTTCGAATTATGTAACATCAAGTTCAGTCACCAATACTACTAATAATGGTATACGACCTGTAATAGATGTAGCAAAAACTAATATTGACTATTAAAGTTGCAGATTCTGCAATTTTTTTCTTGCAAAATCAATACGGGGGGGGGGTATAATATAAATGAGAATAAATAACAGAAAGCGTAAGTATGAAAGACAAAAAGTTGTTAGTATCTACTAGAAAAAAATAGTCACTTTTGTTGTTTTCATGGTGTGAGAAACTTGGAGGAATAATATTATGAAAAAGAAAAAAATAAATAAAATAATGATAATTGTAGTGTTACTTTTGTTTATGGTAATGGGAATAGGTTACTCATATT
>CANRBB010000030.1 GCA_947628745.1 uncultured Bacilli bacterium
GGAGTAACTCTTCCGTTTCTTAGCTATGGTGGTTCCTCTTTACTTGTAAGTCTTGTTAGTATGGGAATTATTTTAAATATTTCTAAAAATAATTAATGGTCATAATAAAAAGTAATACTAGATTCTGATTTAGCTTTATTATACCAAGTTGAGACAAAAAGAATTAATGAAGCTGTTAGAAATAATTTAGAAAAATTTCCTGAAAGATTCTCTTGGTTATTGTCAAATAATGAATGGGATTTTTTGAGGTCGAAATTTTCGACCTCAAGCTTAACTTATAATAATTATGGCGACTTTTATTTATTTTTATAAATATGTCTAAAACAATAAAAATATATTGACATGCGAACATATATTTGCTATATTTTATCCATGGTTATAGTAAGGGGGGAATTTTATATGAATACTATTACAATAATTAAAGAAGAAAAAATCGAAAATATGATTTATGAAATAAGAGGAAAGCAAGTCATGCTAGACTCTGATTTAGCAAAACTTTATAGAGTAGAAACTAAAAGAATTAATGAGGCTGTAAGAAGAAATACAGAGAAATTTCCAGAAAGATTTTGTTTTAAATTAACGGATGAAGAAAGCAATCTTTTTTGGTCGCAATTTGCGACCAAAAAAAATAATTATATTGAAACTCGTGGTGGCAAATATAAAAATCCTCGTGTATTTACCGAACAAGGTGTAGCGATGCTTGCCACTATTTTAAAATCTGATGTTGCAACCCAAGTTAGTATCGCTATCATGGATGCTTTTGTATTAATGCGAAAATATATTTCTAATGAATTAATTGAACAGAAATATATTAACAATTTAGTGATAAAACATGATGAAAATATCAAATTGTTACAAGATTTTTTTGATAAATTTGAAGATGAAATTGTAAAGAACAGTTTAATAAAATATGTACTTGCAATTATAGAATAATATGATTTATGAAATAAGAGGCAAACAAGTAATATTAGACTCTGTTTTAGCAAAACTTTATAGATGTGTAAATGGCACTAAGACAATTAATCAGTCAGGAAAAAGAAATATTGATAGGTTTCCTAAAGATTTTTATTTTCAATTAACTAACGAGGAATTTTCAAACTTGAAGTCCCAATTTAGGACTTCAAGTTTGAATGGATATGGTGGAGTTAGAAAAAACCCATATGTCTTTACCGCACATTGAAGATGCTATCTCTATGCTAAAAAATAATTGTAATTACTTATAAATTATGTTACAATAAGAAAAATTTTAAGTGAGGTGCCATAAATGAATAGACAAGATTACATAGGTAGATGTGGTAATTGTAGACATTTTGAAACAGACGCTTATATAAGTGATTATACCAAATATTATTGTGGTTGGTATGGAGCATATTTTTACCCTAGTGATAGTTGCGACCACTATTCAGAAACAACAACAAGTACCTGTTACATCACTACCATCGTATGTGACATTTTAGGATATGACGATGATTGTGAATCATTAAACATATTAAGAGATTTTCGCAATAACGTATTACAAAAAAATATTAAATATACACCTTTGCTAATGGAATATGACGTAATAGGTCCTAAGATTAGTCAATACATTAAAGAAGATTATTCTAATAATCATGACAAAACTTTGTGTGAGGCTTTTTATCAAAAATACATTATACCTACTGTAAATTTAGTAAAAGATAAAAAAGATGAAGCAGCCATAAAAAAATATTGTGAAATGGTTACAAACTTAAAAGACTATTTCGGAATTACTGATACAAAAATAGTTGTCAATGATTATGACGTGTCTTGTGGCGGACATGGTTATTTGAAAAAAATTTTCAATAACAATCATTAAAGTTATTTCATCTCAGTTTATAACAAAACTTAATTTCTAATTACAAAAAAGCATAACTAAAAAGCATAATTTAAAATAATAATCATGCTTTTTTTTATACTATTTTTTATTTAAAGTTAATATTTTGCCACAAGATTCCTTACCTTCAGGGCAAATTCTTTTAGTAACACAAGCTGGCCCCAATACTTTGCAAAAAGCAGTACTGTTAGGTAATTTTTCTATTTCTTCATGTATATCATTAGCAATTTTTCTTATTTCCCATTGGGCTTTAGTACACTCCCTTAAACTTAATATATGTTGTACATTTTTTCCATTAATATCAGTTAATACATTTACCATATTTCCCGACAATGTGAAATATACCAAATCTTCTTCCCTTACACCATTCTTAATAAACAAATTGTACATATTTATATTATCATCATATATGCTCTTATAAAACTCTAAACAAGTACGTTCTATTTTAGGTGGTATTTTATATTGCGTTAAATCAACGATTGGTACAAAATCAGGAATTATTAAATCATGTTGTCTATGTCTAGTTAAATGAGTGAGTACAGCAAAAGATATTGGTATTTGAAATCTAAAATTAACTTGCGTTAACTCTAATTGATCTCCTTTAAAAGTTATATTTTTTATTAATTTAGAAGAAAAATCTAAATCTTCCTTTATCAGTTCATCATATATTTTGCGAGCCTTATCATATTCCACTTGATATCTTTTCATTATAGCACTAGTACATATCACAGCATCAATGTTATCAGTAGCGTTTAATAATTTAGGTTTAGCCAAAATATTATAATCACAAAAATTAACTTTATCCTTCAATAATTCATCTACCAAATCATCTTCTCGATATTCTACTTGATCAATTGAAGGAACAATATATGGTATGTTTTCTACTGCAATATCATATAATTTTTCTCCAAATTCTTTCAATTCTTGAATTTTACTATACTTAGTTTTCGTACATTTTATAATTAAATCTCTTAGTGTATGAGCATCTATTCCCATAAATATATTAGAATTGTAACAATAAGGCAACACAAAACGTGCATCCTCCTTAGAAATTCCCAAATTCAATAATTCATAATATTTGTTAAATAAGTTATCCATATGACTTTTATATTTCTGATTTAAAAAATCATTCTGAGGATGAACATTACCACTTTTATCTCTAAATTGAGGTATAAAATACCCTACTTTAGAAAAATCAACTTCTCTCCTAGACTTAATACAAAATGCCGAATATCTTTCCTCAATTATCGTCTGTTCTACCAAGGCCGAAACATTATTCAAAGCAAATACACAAAAATCTAACTCTGATATACTAGTATGTCCCATCCCAATAACCTTTGAAGCAAAATTGGAATTACTCTCTAATGGTAATTTTTCTTTTTTTTCAAGAACATCAAATACTGAACCACTATTTCTCGATAAATTGCCAGCCGCAGCCACAATTTCACTTCTTCTATCAATTTCTAATTTCTTTACTATATCTCTTATCTCATCTTTAAATTTTTCTGTATTAACATCCAAACTATACTCGTTAAATAACTCATCCATTTTGTTATCAAAATTATTATAATTTACTTTAGTTAGTAATTCTACTTTCATTACCTATACCTCCTATAAAAATTATATATTAAAATTAATTTGATTAAAAGATAATTATTAATTTTATAAAAAGTAATAATATCAAAAAGCATTAGGCATTAACATAATTTATCCTTCATTTTATTACAGAAAAAAAGCATAACCTTTAATAGCTATACTCATTACATACCAAATTTTTGATTTTTCTAAATTTTGGAAGCACTTCACTTATACACTTTTATTATTTAACATCCAATTATAGCCATACCCCAAATATAATTCCACTCATTGCAAAAATCAAACCAGCAATCCAAAAAGCTTTAACAATATCTGGCTCTTTCCAACCCAATTTTTCAAAATGATGATGAAGAGGCGACATTAAAAATACTTTCTTGTGGAAAAATACAACAGATATGGTTTGGATAATTACAGATGCAGTCTCAATAACGAAAACAAAAGCCACTACTATTAAAGTTAACTCCCTGTGCGTTAATATAGCAAGTGCACCCATAGCGCCACCCAAAGCAAGACTACCCGTATCACCCATAATTATCTTGGCGGGATATGTGTTAAATATCAAAAAACCAACAATACTACCACACAATACTAATGAAAAAATACCTAATTCTTCATACCCTACTACTAAACAAATCAAAGCAAAGGCAATATAAGCTACTGCTGAAAGCCCTCCTGCCAAGCCATCTAAACCATCAGTTAAATTAACAGCATTAGAAGACGCTACCAAAACAAATAAAATAAATAACCCATATAACCAACCTAATTCAATATCAATATGGAGTGTGCCAACTGTAAAAGAAGTCTGACCCCCGTTTTTCATATATATATAGAAAAAGGCAACAGAAATAAGAACTTGCATAAATAATTTTTGATAAGTAGTTAAGCCCTCATTACCCCTCTTCCTAAGCGACAAATAATCATCAATAAAGCCAATCATTCCAAAACCCAAGAATGATAATAAAACAATAAGTAAATTAGAAGTATAATCAAGCTTATGCGTAATTAGCAAAGCAAAAATAGTAATAATAGTGCCAGCAATGAAAATAATTCCACCCATCGTAGGTGTTCCCTCTTTTTGCTTATGAGACTCACCAACAAAAACGCTAATATGCTGACCCAAGTGTAATTTTTTGAATCTAGGAATAAGAATTACACCTAAAAACGTTGAAACTAAAAAGCCAATCATAATGGCAAAAATTGATTTAGTTAATAGTAACATATTTTTTCTCCATTCGTACCAAATATTATATCATATATTTTAAATTAATTGTTAATTCCAAAACACATTATACAAAATTTTACATATATATTCTTCTCTATTATATTTATTAATTTAACCACTAATTAGAACCATTTTACACAAGTTGTCCATATTCGACACCTACTTAGTCTTCTTTATATTAGTATCTTTTATAAAATATAAAGGTCGCCTTTTAGCCTCAAGATAAGTTTTTGACAAATATTCTCCGACAATCCCAATACAAAATAGTTGAATGCCACTTATAAATAAAATAATACATACAAGCGATGGCCACCCACTAACTGGATCACCAAATATTAATGTTTTAACAATAACAACTATAATTAAAATAAAAGCCATTAAACAGAAAAACAAACCCATAAAAGCCGAAAATAATAATGGCAAAGTTGAATAAGAAGTTATCCCTTCTATAGCATAAGAAAAAAGTGTTAAAAAAGACCATTTTGTATGACCCTTTGAGCGTTTTACATCCTCATACTCTATCCACTTTGTTTTAAATCCGACAAAACTAAATAACCCTTTAGAATAGCGATTATATTCTTTAACTTGTAAAATAGCATTCACTACTTGTCTTGTCATCATCCGATAGTCCCTCGCATTCTTAACCATCTCAATTTTAGACATTTTTTTAATCATTTTATAAAATAAATTAGTAAATAAATTTCTTAAAAATGACTCCCCTTTTCTATTAATTCTTTTGGTCGCAACACAGTCATAATGTTCCTCAGTTATAAATCGATACATATCAATAATTAAATGAGGAGGATCTTGTAAATCTACATCCATGATAGTAACATAATCACCCGTTGAATATTGCATACCAGCTAACATAGCTGCTTCTTTACCAAAATTTCTTGAAAACTGTAAATATTTTATCTTCTTATCTTTCTTGGCTCTTTTTTCCATAACAGAAAATGTATTATCCACTGATCCATCATCTATAAATATCAATTCAAAATTGACATCACTCATCCGTTTAATTACTTTATTTATTTCCCTTAAAAAAATAGGAATAGCTTCTTCTTCGTTGTAACAAGGCACAATAATTGAAATTTTTTTCTTTTTCATGTTGATCACTTCTTTCCTTATTATAATATACAATGTTACAATCAACAATATAAAATTTAATTCATAACCTAGACTTTCCTATCTAATAACACCACTTATAAAGTCATTATTTTCCATCATAATATACACTACATTATTTTCTATCACAATATACACTACATTATTTTCTATCATCATATATACACTACTAATTGAATTTAATAATAATAGTTGTTATAATATAGTCGTTACAATCATAGTTTTGTAGAATTATTATCATAATCTTAGAATAATATATTGAAGGAGGACTTATGCTTGAATTAAAAAACATTAAGAAAAGTTATAAAACTGGAGATTTTATTCAACATGCCTTAAAAGGTGTTGACTTAAAATTCAGAACTAATGAATTTGTAGCTATCTTAGGCCCATCTGGTAGTGGTAAAACTACTCTTTTAAATATCATTGGTGGATTGGATAGGTATGATAGTGGAGATTTAATAATTAATGGTAAAAGTACAAAGAAATTTAAAGATATTAATTGGGATTTTTACAGAAATAACTGTATTGGTTTTATATTTCAATCTTACAATCTAATAAGTCACATCAGCGTTTTAGAAAACGTAGAAATGAGTACTACCTTAAGTGGTTATAGTAAAAAAAGAAGAAAAAAGATGGCCGTAGAAGCTTTAGAAAAAGTTGGTCTAAAAGATCATATTCATAAAAAACCTAATCAATTATCTGGTGGCCAAATGCAAAGAGTTGCTATCGCACGTGCTTTAGTAAACAATCCTGACATTATTTTAGCTGATGAACCAACTGGTGCCCTAGATACTAAAACTAGTAAACAAATAATGGATTTAATTAAAGAAATATCAAAAGACAAACTAGTAATTATGGTTACCCATAATCCCGAGCTTGCCAAAGATTATGCCACAAGAATAATTCAATTCCAAGATGGCGAAATTTTAGATGACTCTAATCCTGTACAAGAAAAAGAAAAAGATGACTCAAAATTTAAGATAAAGAAAACATCAATGAATTACGTTAGTGCCTTAAATCTATCATTCAATAACTTAAAGACTAAAAAAGGTAGAACCTTTATTACATCTTTAGCATCTTCCATAGGTATTATAGGTATTGCCCTAATTTTATCATTATCAAATGGCTTTCAAATAAAAATTGATGAATTTGAAAAAGATACTCTATCACAAGCACCTATACTAATCAGTGAACAATCATTAGACTTGGAAAATACTGATATAAAAGAAAATAAAACATTAAGTGAATATTCTAACAAAAAAGAAATATATCCTCTCCAAACTTTAAACTCTATAACCCATACAAATAATATAACTAAAGAATATATCGATTATATTGAAAAAGTAGATAAAAAGTTAGTAGGTGGTATAAGTTACTTTAACACCGTCAACTTTAATATTCTCACCAAAGTGGGCGAACAAGTAAAACCAATAAATTCAATGGAAATGTTCTTTTCCATACCAAGCTCTATTGATGGTACCATATCGCAAATAATGACAGATAACTTCGACGTAATCGCAGGTAACCTTACTAATAATAAAGAAGATTTATATCTTCTAGTAGATTCTAAAAACAGAATAAATGAAAACACCTTAAAAGCATTAGGATATGACAAAAAAGACAAAATTAAATTTAGTGACATAATCGGAAAGGAATTTAAAGTGGTTAATAACAATAACTATTATACAAAACTAGGTAACCGCTTTATTCCAAACACTGATTATGAAAGTTTATATGACAATGAAAATAATTTAACCATCAAGATAGCTGGTATAATTAGAGGAAAAGAAGACAACATGTTTGCTCAATTCTCATCAACAGGTATTGTCTACAACACATCATTATTAGATTATATTATAGAGCAAGGTGAGAGCTCCGACATTGTTAAACAACAAAAAGACAGCAACAAGAATGTGCTAACACTAGAAGATTTTGATTTAGAATCTGAAGAAGGACGTAAAGCCAAAAATACAGCTTTAGCTTACTTAGGAGCAGATACAGCCCCAATAATGATTCAAATTTATCCAAAAGACTTTGATTCCAAAGATGAATTAGTAAAATATTTAGATAAATACAACAAAGGAAAAAGTGAAACTGATAAGATTATCTACGTCGATCAAGCTAGTATGATTACATCATTATCAGGAAACATTATGGACGCTATTACAATAGTATTAGTTGCTTTTAGTTCAATTTCTCTTATTGTTTCTAGTATCATGGTAGGTATTATCACCTATACATCTGTTTTGGAAAGAACTAAAGAAATTGGTATTCTTAGAGCCCTTGGAGCTAGAAAAAAAGATATAACTCGTGTTTTCAATGCTGAAACATTAATTATTGGTCTATGTAGTGGCTTACTAGGAATCATTATCGCAAGATTGTTAATATTCCCAATGAATATTGTTATTGAAAACTTATCTGACCTACCAAACGTCGCTAAATTAAATCCACTACACGCTCTTATTTTAGTTATCATAAGTATTTTATTAACACTAATTGGTGGAGCTATACCAGCTAGAATAGCATCTAAAAAAGATCCGGTCATATCCCTAAGAACAGAATAGTGCCAACAGCACTATTTTTTTATGAACAATTTATAAACCTCCAAATTCTAAATTAAAAAGCTCACATCATATAAATGTAAGCCTTTTATTTAATAAATATCAAACCACTTGTCATTCTAAAAATATAAGAAAACATAGTAATTATTGCTGTCGCAATGAACAAAGTAGGAAATACTGATATCTTCAATTTTTTAATATAACGATCAACTACAAAAAGCACTAAAGTAACAAGCCAAAAAATGGCTGTAGGATTATATTGTAAAGACTCCCTCCACTTTCCAACTAATAATAGACAACACCCTCTAGTTAATCCACAAGCAGGACACGGAATACCCAAAAATGCTTTTAAAGGACAAACTGTTTTAAATGTTAATTGCATGATAACACAATACATTAAAAGTGCCGGTAAACAATACCTTAAATTCTTTAAATCTTGTATTAATCTTTTCTTACCAGTTATTGTATCTTGAATATGAACCATAGGCAGCAGCTCCACCAATACCAAGAATAACAAATAATAATACCAATATTACAGTTAGAACTATTATCAGACAAAAGTATGAACGAGCGAAATTACGCAAATTCTTGTTTTGAGTGCCACCAAACGAAAACACTATAAGCAATATAAAACCAACGCATGGTAACGAAAACAATAACTCATAGCCAAAATAGCCCCACATACTAATTGGTTTATACTCAGACGGAATATTAGCTAAATTAGCATACTCATTTTGATAACTGTTATTGTTATTATTAGAATAATTAGTTGGTTGAGTTTCAACTCGAACTGAAGCTTTAGTTGATGTTCCACAATGACTACAAAATTCCGAACCTTTAGCTATTTCTTTACCACAGTTTGCACAAAATTTTTTAGCTCCTTTCTTTTCCTCTTCTAGATTTTCCATAAAACTACACCTCTTCTTTCAATCGTAAAATATCAAATACTTTATGATACCCCTATTATAACAGACAAATTAGAAAAAAACTATCATTTTTATTACCATTTATTCTAATAATAATCTCACTACCGTACCTTCTTCAACCCTAGTTTTATAATCTGGAGATTGACTTACTACTTTATCCCCAGTACCTGCATATTCAACCGTAAAATTAGAAAGCACTTTTTGAGCTTCTTTTTTTGTCATTCCAACAACATTTGGTACTTCATATATTGTTTTATCACTCCACTCTAATTCTTTCTCAATTTGATTATCTTGTTTTTCAATACCTAAGGCATCTATTATATCTAATAATATTCTTCTAGCTATTGGTGTAGTCGTATAACTAGATAACATAGCAGTATGCTTAGGATTATCAATAGCTAAGTACAGCACAGCCTCAGGTAAATTAGCAGGCACCACAGACATAAAGGACATAATATAATTATTTAAAAGATATTGGCCATTTTCTACTTTTTGTGCAGTACCAGTTTTACCTCCAATGCGATATCCATCAATATATGCAGCCTTTCCCCCTCCTTTAGCTACAACATTTTCCAAAGCTCGTCTCATAATAGCAGATGTGTCTTTACTAATAGTAGTTCTCACCAATTTTTTATTATTTTCCTTTATAATATTTCCTGTTTCCTTTTCCGATATGCTCTTTAAAATGTATGGTTGATATAAATTACCACCATTTACTACTGCCGATACAGCAGTCACTTGTTGTATGAGAGTCTATTAAATGAAACTTTTTACCCAAATTATCAGAAGTAGTACATATACTTTCTCCTGTCTTAATAAAAATATTTAATTTAATTTGTTTATCACTTTGTTTATAAACTATTATTCTATCTACTATTTCATTAAATATATCACTATAACATTTATCATCTTCTAAACACTTTTCTAAAGCTTTTTTTATTTCGCTAATTTTATTTTCTATATAATTTTTATCTTTCTTATTGTTTTTTAACTCATTTATTTTACTTTGGTAAATAACTAAATCCTCATTTATTAAATCTATCTGCTTTTTGTAATCATCTTTAGATAAGTACTCTTCCATAACAAGTTCTAGTAATTTATCTTTTTTATTATTTAAAACTAGTATTTTAGATTCTAAATTCTTAATATCTGATTCATTATTATTAGTTTCTAAATAGTTTTTACATTCGCATAATATTTCATCAAAAATAGTATTTCTTCTTTTAAATAATTTATTAATCATATCTTTAAATACTTCATCTAATTCTAATTCAAATACTCTTGAATTAGAACAACCTTTTAAACTTTCTTTTCGATATACTTGGCACTCCCATACAGGATTATTTTTTCTTTTACCTGCACTTGATCTATGATATGTAAGATTATGGCATCCACAATATATTTTTCCAGAATAAGTATATCTATTTTGAAATACTGCTTTATTAATTGCTCGATTAGTAAAACTATTTTGTCTTTGCTTTAACTTAGAATTAGCTCTTTCCCATAGTTCTTCAGATACTATTGGAGGAACATTATCATAATCTTTATAAATAATCCAATCAGATTCATTTAATCTTTTCTTTTGTTTAGTACGATAATCTAATACTTTAGATTTATGCCCACAATAATATCCTTTATATTTAGGATTTTCTATAATTCTAGTAAGTATTGTTGTATCTATTCTTTTACTAGTTCTATTTTTATAACCTAAACTAAATAAATATCTTGATACTTTGGATAACCCATCAGTAGTATTAGCATATCTATCAAAAATTATTTTAATCATTTCTGCTTGTTCTTCATCAATTATTAATTTTCCTTTATCTTTTACATAACCATAAATATTAGAACACCCTAGTACTACACCATTATCAATACTTCTTCTCATACCAAATGAAACTCTTTCTGATAATCTTCGCACCTCATCTTGAGCAATGGAAGACATCATTGTAAGTCTAAGCTCAGAATCGGGTAATATTGTATTTATATTATCATTTAAGAAATATACTCCAACACCATTTAATAATAACTCTTGCGTGTATTTAATACTATCTAATGTACTTCTTGAAAATCTTGATATTTCTTTTGTTAGTATCAAATCAAATTTATGTCTTTTAGCATCTTCAATCATTCTTAAAAACTCTTCACGTTTTTTAACCCCAGTACCTGATATTCCTTCATCAATATATGAACCTATAAATTCCCAGTTAGGAACTTTACTAATATAATCATTAAAGAAAGATATTTGATTAGATAAAGAATGTAATTGCTCATCTTTATCTGTTGATACTCTTGCATAAAAACATACTCTTAAATTTAAGTCTTGTAATGGAACACCTTTCATAATATTATTCCTAACTGTATATAAGTCCATGATGCACCTCCTAAGTCAAAATTTTATAATTATTAATATTATTTATATAATCATCATCTATTTTACTTTTTTCTAATTCTTGTTTTTTCATTAATTTATTAATACAAAAGTTATACATTCCATCATCGATAGTAGAATTTCTTTTTAAATATTCGATTAATTTAATACTTGTTTCTATTTCAATAATTTCTGATGAAACTCTATTTATATTTTCCATATACTTTGTCCTTTCTTTTAAGTTTATTTTTATAAAAGTTAAAAAAGAACTTAAGGCATTAAGTTCTACAAAAAATTTGAAAACTTAAACACCTCAAAGGACAAAATTAGACTAAATCATCATTTGAAATAAATTAAGTTTTCAAATAACAAGTTAGTTTTTAATTATTAATATTTTATAATTCTTCTAGCTATTTCATAGCCATCAATATTATCAGGTAATAATTCATAATATTCTAATACTAAGAATAATTCTAAAAGTACATCTTTCTTTTCTTCAAAAGATAATTTTTAAAACACTGGTATCACTTCTTTATATTCTTTTGGATAAAGTCGATAAAGATTATAATTATAGTTCCAATACTCTTTAATCTCATTAACTAAATATTTATAATCAATACTATCGTCAAGTAAATTAGGATTAAAACTATTAATTTGATTTCTATCCCATAAATTAAAAACATAACTAATAAATTTTAGTTTATTTTCCTTACCAAGTATATTAACTTTTTTTATTAATTCTTTTACATCATCATTCATATTTTTTAAATACACTTCTAACACTCTCCTTCATTTCTAATTTAAGCCATTTTAAGAGGATTTATTTTTTAACACTAATAACTATATCAAAGTCTCTTATTTCTTAAATTAAGCATCAATAAAATCATATTTATCACTTAAAAAAATGAATTTTGCAAAAGCTTTTTTATAAAAATATTTAATATTTTGTTTTATCATCTTTATCTATTTATTTTTAATTTATTAATCTTTAAGTTATTAATACTATCTAAATATCCATATTTGGTAAATCAGTAAATGCTATTGGGATATATGGATTTTCATAGATAATATATTCATAAATAAATTTGCCATTGCAATCATATCCTTTTTCAATTTCAAGATAATTATTTTCTTTTAATTCATTTAAAGCATTAGTAATAGCTAACCTACTTTCTTTGCATAAAAGACATAAACCTTTTACATTAAACTTCCAATCATCAGGTAATGATAACATCAATGTTAATAAACCTTTCACTTTTAAAGATATATTTTTATCTTCTAAATAATTATTATCTATCTTTGTATAATTAGTAATCTTTTCAGTTCTTATTACCATAATATTTTCCATTTTAAATTCATAATCTTTTTCATATCTTTCTACATAAAATCTATAACCTAGTTCTAATAAATAGATAAACATTTTATTTATACTAAAATTATTTTTAATTGCTAAAAGCTTAATTCTAGTTTTTAAATTATCATCTAATCTTAATGAAGTTCTTTCAGTACATCTCATAATTTTATCTCCATTCCTTAAATTATGAGTAGC
>CANRBB010000031.1 GCA_947628745.1 uncultured Bacilli bacterium
ATGTGCAATTTTACATGTAACATTTTCACTTAAAATTGACTACCAACCTATGTAACATTTTTACCTAAAATTCACATAAAAAATACTTATTGTTCTTTAAGTTTTACTATGACTTAAGTTCATTTAAAATATAGCGAGAAAAAAACCAGTTTTAAACTGGCATAACTGATGTTTTAAGTGAGGTAGCTAATTAATGGTTATTTTCAAAGTAATCTTTTATAACGTCGTAGTCACAGTATGGTAATTTTTTATCTTCTACTGCCATATAATCGTCGCGACCTTTACCAAGTATTGCAACAATATCATGAGAAGATGCCATACTTAAGGCTTTCCAAATGGCTTCTTTTCTATCTTCAATAATCATGTAATTAGTAGTAGTAACTTCTTCTAACATGTCATGAACAATATCAATTACTTTTTCATATCTTGGATCATCCATAGTGAAAATTACCATATCTGACTTTTTTGTTGCAGTAAGGCCCATAGCAGCTCTTTTTTCTTTTTCTCTACCACCTGCGCTACCTAATACAGAAATTATTTTATGATGATTTATTTTAGAGATAGACGATAAAACAGAATGAATGGCGTTAGTAGTATGGGCATAATCTAAGAGGATGGTATAATCTTGTCCAAAATCTAATTTTTCTCCCCTACCTTCTATTACAAAACCTGCCTTAATAGCATTTATAATATCTTCTGGTGAAACTCCTAATAGGTAGCAACAGGCAAAGCTTGCTGTTAAATTATAGATATTATATTCTCCTGACAGATCTGTTTCAAGTAGAAATGTTTCACCTCGGTATGAAATATTAAAAGTGGTGCTACCTAAGGCTAAGTTGATATTAGAAATTCTAAAATCACTGTGTTCATTTTTACCATATGTATAAATATTTTCAGTACAATACTTTTTAATATCTTCAAAGTGACTATCATCAATGTTTAATAAACATATTCCATCTTTTTTTACATGTTTAAATAACTGACCTTTACATTCTATATAGTTTTCTAAAGTCTTATGGATATTTAGGTGATCTTCAGTAATATTAGTAATAATTGCGACGTCAAATTCTATATTTTCTAGTCTTTTGCGAAAAAAGGCTTCACTACTTGTTTCCATTGAGCAATACTTACATCCATTATCAACAAATTCTTTGAAATATTTGTATAAATTGTGACTATCTGGGGTTGTATTTTCTGTATGTCCTTTAAAATTTTTATAACTATAACCATTACTACCAATGTAACCACAGTTATTTTTACCAATGATTTGTTGAATAATGGTGGCAGTCGTAGTTTTACCATCTGTTCCCGTAATACCTATTAAGTTTAATTTATCTTCGGGATGATCATAAAATTTAGAGCATAATTTAGGTAATTCTTTATTAGTGTCTTTTACTTTAATAACTGGAACATCTTTGTTTATATCGTCTTTACTTACCACGATGGCACTGGCACCATGTGAGATAGCGTCATCAATAAATTCATGTCTATCGGCATTAACTCCCATGGTACAAACAAAGATATCTCCTGGTTGAGTTTGCTTTGAGTTAATAGAGATTCCTTTAATTAATACGTCACTATTAACATCATATAGTTCGCTTAGTTTTTTCATCAACGATACCTCCTACATTATTTTAGGTTATTAAATTTAAATGTGTTACTATGATTATATCATATATCATTTATTGATTAAAAGATTTTGAGAATCTATATTTAATTTAAGTTTCATATAAGTAAAATACAAATTTATAATTTAATATTTTTTGTTTTAGATATTCATTTTCTTGTTAGTGATATTTTAATTATTATAAATGTGGGTGTTTGGGTAATAATAAGACTGAAACTTACTTGAAAATATGTATTATTTAGAGTAAAATTATTATGGTGATGATAATGAAGACAGTAATAATAGGAGCTGGTTCAGATTTGGGCGTGCATATTGACGGAGCTCATCTTGGCCCAGTACAACTTATGAATGATATGAAAGCGACTTATAAAGGTGAATTACTTAATTTGATGCAAGATGAGAGAATTGTTAAAAGTCGTAATCTTTCTGATAGAAAGAAAAATGATGTTGAGATTGGAAAGTTTAATACGGCTCTTTATCGCTTAGAGCTTATTAAATTAAAACAGGGATTGTTCCCTATTACTTTGGGTGGTGATCATTCAGTAAGTATTGCGAGTTGCCTTGCCAGCAAGAAAGTAAATGGTCAACTTGGGTTAATATTTGTGGGAGCTCATGCTGATTTTAATAATTTGGAAACAACAGTTACGGGTAATATTCATGGTACCGCTAATGCTGCTGTCACAGGATGGAAGTGTCAGGAGCTTAGAACTTTCTTTGATGGAGAATGTATAAATCCGCGCAGGGCTGTTATCATTGGGGCTCGTGATATTGATTCTTGGGAAAGAGATAATCTAAGATATTCGGGAATTACAGTATTTACAAATGAAGATCTTAAAGAAAAAGGTATTAAAGCGGTAGTAGATGAGGCATTTTTGATTGCAATGGAGCGTAATAAGGCTATTCATTTAACGTATGATATTGGAATCATGGATCCTGATGTAGCGCCAGGCGTGTCCGTACCTGCTGTTGATGGATTACAGGAAAATGAAGCAATGGAGTTATTAAATGAATTATTAAAACATGTTAATGAGATTGCTTCTATGGATATTGTAGAGTTTAATCCCCTTCGTGATGAGGAAAGGAAAACGGAACAAGTCGCTTTAAATATGTTGGCTCAAACGGTACATGTGGTAGAAAAAGTGAAAGGAAAGTTTGCAAGTCAAAAGAAATACTAATCTAGGGCTACTTTAAGAGTATAGATTAAATGTGCATAATATAAGGGGGCTAGAAGTAGACAATAATAAAAAGCAGTGTATTAAAGGGAAAGGATTTTCTCTTTTTACTTTGTTTTACTTTTAATTTATTTTTTATTTTTCGGATAAAAGTTATTGCATATAAAAACTATTGAAAATTTATAAATATTGTAATACTTTCAATAGTTTCGTTTAATCACTAATCTTTTTTTATATTTGATAAGGCTTCTTCCCACTCTTGTTCTTTAAAGCCAAGTAAAACTTTATCTTTTAAAACGAGAATAGGTCTTTTAATGAGCATGCCATCACTTGCTAAAAGAGAAATTTTTTCATCATCACTCATTTGGGGAAGCTTTTCTTTTAATTTTAATTCTTTGTATTTCATGCCACTAGTATTAAAGAACTTACTAAGTGGAAGCTTACTTAGATTAAGATATGACTTTATATCTTCCTCGGTGGGAGTATCGTTAACAATATCTTGAGTATTAAAATCTAAATTTTTATCTGTTAGAAATTTTTTGGCTTTTTTGCAAGTAGAACAATTTGGATATTCAATTAAAAGCATGTTACCACGTCCTTTTTTAGTTAATTTGTATTTGAAGAAGCAAGCTAAGGCTGTTCCGCTAGTATCAATCAAAACATCCAGGGCTTCTCCACTTCTTTCTGAAATAAACAGTTGATGAAACTCGTCGCTTATTGCATAACAGAAACAGATAAAGATAGTGTAAATAATTATCTTAGAATTGCCTTTAAAAAATTCACTTAAAGCAGATGAGGTAAGAAGGGCTAAAATGAAATAAATTGTAAAGTGCCCTGTTTTTCGTACTGTTTTAGAACATCTATTAACTATGACCTGTTTTGTTTTACTGCTAACACTATCTCCTAAAACTTTCTCTGTAACTTTAGCAATCAAACCATCACTCATGGAAGTTGATTGTTTTCCTGTTTGGTTGGAGAAGGAAAATATGACAGCCATCCACATAATTACCAATAATACTTTCCCTATTTTGCGTAGATAAATAAAGATTCCTCCTTTCTTTGTTGTATTAGATTTTTTCTACATTAATTTTTATCATGTGACCATTTAAATCATAGTCTTCACTTTTTATAGTTTGTTTAATAATTTCATCTGCTAAAGTTTCATTTTGAACATATTCTTTATAATTATTTAACATATGATCTATATCTATATCTCCAGAGTAATAAATCTTAATGTGGTCAGTTATAACAAAATCCTTTTCTTTGCGAAGACTTTGTACAGTTCTTACCATCTCGCGTGCTAGTCCTTCTAGAATTAATTCTTCTGTTAAATTAGTATTTAAAACAACACAAGTTTCATTTTTGCTAGAAGATTGGTAGCCATCTTTTACTTCCATAGATAGTGTAGTATTTAAGTTATCTAGGGTAAAATCTTCTCCATCTAATTGAATAGTAACGAGTTCGCTTCTAGTTTTAAGAGCTTCTTCGCTTGATAACTTAGTTAAGGCTTGTTGGAGTGTTTTTATTTTAGAACCTAATTGTTTACCTAAAACTTTGAAATTAGGTTTTAGAGAGTATGTTAAATAGTCGGTCATATCATTTTTGTAAGTAATTTTTTTAACATTTAGTTCTTCTTTAATAATTCCTTCTAGATTTTTTATTTTAGACTCTATGGTTTTATCTAATATTACTTCACTAATTGGTTGACGAACTTTGATATTAGCAGTTTCTCTGGCATCACGTCCAAGGCTACAAACGTCTCGTACTAAGTCCATCTTTTCTTCTACTTCATCATTAATTAGTGCTTCATCTACATCAGGGAATTTAGCAAGATGGACACTTTTTTCTCCTGTTAAGTTAGTATAAATTTCATCGGAGATAAATGGTGTAATAGGAGCTGTTATCTTGGCTAGAGCTACTAGGACCTCATAAGTTGTCTCATAAACGCTTTTTTTACTAGTAGTTAATTCACTATCCCAGAATCTTCGACGATTGCTTCTAATATACCAGTTAGATAAATCATCATTTAGGAATGGAATAATATTTCTGACTACTTTATTTAAATCATATTCTTCATAACCTGCTGTTACAGTTTTAATCAAACGATTTAATTTGGATAATAGCCATTTGTCGGTTATGTCTCTATCTTCTACTGCGATATGATATTCACGTGGATCTATGTTGTCAGCATTGGCATACATTTGGAAGAAAGAATAAGCATTTTTAAAAGTTGAAATATACTTTGAGTAAATTTCTTTCATGCCCTCTGTATCAAAACGAAGTGGTGTCCAAACTGGAGATACATATGGTAAATAGAATCTTACTGTATCAGCACCATACTCTTTAATCGTAGTAAACGGTTCGACAATATTTCCTTTAGATTTACTCATCTTTTTGCCATTTTTGTCTAGTAATAAGTCATTTACTAAAACATTTTTATATGGTGCTTTACCGGTTAAAAAGACAGAAATAACTAGTAAAGTATAGAACCAACCTCTAGTTTGATCAATTCCCTCGGCAATAAAATCAGCAGGGAATTGTTCTTCCCATAATTCCTTATTTTCAAATGGATAATGATATTGGGCAAAAGGCATTGAGCCGGAATCAAACCAGCAATCTATTACATCACTGACACGAGACATTGGTTTACCACAGTCAGGACATGTTATATGAATATCATCTACATATGGGCGATGTAAATCGATATTTTCATCAACTTTTTCTATAGCCTTTTCTATTAATTCTTTGCGAGAGCCTATCATTTCCATATGAGAGCAACTACATCTCCATAATGGTAATGGTGTACCCCAGTATCTATTTCTAGAAATAGCCCAATCTTTCATATTTTCAAGCCAGTTACCAAATCTTTTTTCGCCAACGAATTGTGGATGCCAATTAACTTGTTTGTTGGCCGCAATAATCTTGTCTTTTAACTTGGTAGTTTCAATATAAAAGCTTGGTTTAGAGTAATAAATGAGTGGAGTATGACATCTCCAACAGTGTGGGTATTGGTGAGTAATTTTTTGTTTTTTAAATAGCTTGCCTTGTTCTTTTAGATATTTAATAACTTCTAGGTCTGCATCAAAGACTAAAGTACCTTTCCAACTACCTTCTTTATATTTACCATCTTCACCTACAGGATTTAGGTATGGTAATTTGTACTTTTTACCAACAAGAGCGTCGTCTTCACCAAAGGCAGGAGCAATATGAACGATACCAGTACCATCTTCCATGGTTACGTAGTCAGCACAAGTTACAAAAAATGCTTTTTTATCCACTTTAAAATCAGGTATTAATTGTTCATATTCCATATATTCAAGATCTTTTCCTAAATATTCTTCTACGATTTCAACTTCGTCTGTAAAGACTTTGCCTATTAGGGCTTTAGCCAAGATAAAAACATTATCAAGAGATTTTACTTTAACGTATTTTTCTTTAGGATTAACACATAAAGCAACGTTGCTACTTAAAGTCCATGGAGTCGTGGTCCAAACTAGGAAATAGCAGTCTTCATCTTTCTTTTTGAAAGGTACAATAACCGTGTTGGCAACACTTTCTTCATAACCTTGAGCAACCTCGTGAGAAGCAAGACCCGTACCACAGCGTGGGCAATATGGTAAAATTTTACTACCCTCGTAGAAAAGGTTTTCTTCAAAGAATTTTTGAAGAATCCACCACTCTGTCTCAATGTAATTATTGTCATAAGTAACGTAAGGATGTTTTAAATCAATAAATTGTCCCATTTCTTCGGTAAGTCTTGTAAAGGCTTCTTCATTTTTCCAAACGATGTTACGACACTCCTTGTTGAAAGCTTCAACTCCGTACTTTTCAATATCTTGTTTACCAGTAAAATTTAATTCTTTTTCAACTTGTAGTTCAACAGGCAAACCGTGGGTATCCCAACCTACTTTTCTTAAGACCTTGTGTCCTCTCATAGTTTGATATTTGCAAAATGAGTCTTTCAAAAATTTAGCCATCATATGATGAAGTCCTGGATAACCATTAGCAGTAGCTGGTCCATCATAAAATACAAACTTAGCGCTATCTTTTCTATTTTCAATAGTTTCATTTAAAATATTATATACTCCACCCCAACTAGTTAATCTTTTCTTTTCAATTTCAGATATTTGTCCTTCTTCTAATTTTTTAAATTCCATAATTAAGCTCCTTTTCTATAATAAAATTACATAACTGTAATAAATAACAAATAATACTAAAAATATAATACCATTAGTTTTGGTGATTTTATAGCCTCGAAGAGAGAATAAAAATAATAGTGTTGCGGATAAAATCATCATAATTAAATCAATATAACTAAAGGAAATAGTACCTATTCCACCGAATAAGGCAACGGGTATGCCGATAACCATTCCTATATTGAAAATATTACTACCGACAACATTACCAATAGCAATATCATAAACTCCTTTTCGTGTGGCCGTAACGCTGGTTACTAGCTCAGGTAAAGAGGTGCCTAAAGCGATGATAGTTAATGAAATCATTCTTTCACTTACGCCTATTTCTTTCGCAATGAAAGATGCACTATCAACAACAAAATTACTACCAAAAACTATGCCAAGAAGACCTAAAATAATGTAAATAATAGATTTGCTGGTGCTAAGTTTTAGACTTTCATTAGATTCTTCTGTGGTTTTATTTCTAGTCATACTAATTAAGTAATAGATAAAGACGCTAAAGAATAAAAGCAGGATGATACCATCACTTCTAGTGAAACTATTTTTAAGGCCTTTATCAAATAAATTGTCTGATAATAGTACGGCAAATAAAATACTAATGAGCATGGTAATAGGAAGCTCTTTTTTTACGGTATTATTTTTGACATTTAAGGAATGAAATAGAGCTGAGGTACCAATTATTAATAAAATATTTAAGATATTACTACCAATAACATTACCTAAAACAATGTCACCGTTTCCCGACAAAAGTGATTTGATGGAAACTGCAAACTCTGGAGCACTGGTACCAAAAGCTACAATAGTAAGACCAATTAACATTTTAGATACTTTTAAATGTTCGGCTACACTACTAGAACCATCAACAAATATATCAGCGCCTTTAATTAGGATAACAAATCCAAATATTAATAAGAGTATGTTTACTATCATAAAACCTCCTTAAAAATAAAAAGATAGTACCCAAAGGACGAGTTTCCCCGTGGTACCACCTTATTTTTTCTCTATACTATAACGCGTAACCGTATTTATCTTATCCATAAATCGCATTTGAAAGTGATTCGAAATATTTTACTCATAACCTTATCTCACCAAACTAAGGCTCTCTTAATACTTTTAAATATCTCCGTCTTTCGCACTTGCTTATCAGTTAGATTATATCATAAATACACTTTTTTTCAATAGTTTTATACCTAATTGGTAGTTTTATCTAGGTGTTTTTAACTCGGTATCTTGACTTGTTGCCTCATTATTCTGGGAACTCGATGTATCTTGACTTGCCACATCGCTGTTTTCTGAATTTGGCGTATCTTGATTTGTTGCAGGCTTATTTTGTGAATTTGATGTAGCTGGGTTTGTTACATCATCCGTATTTTGGGGGCTTTGTGTATCTGGGCCTGGTGCATCTATATTTTGTGAGGTTGATTTATCTTGTTTGCCTACATCGGTATTTTTTGATCTTGAGGTACTGCGGTTTGTTACAGTCGTATTTTTTGATTTTGATGTATCTTGATTTGTTACCTCGGTATTTTCTGAGTCTGTGGTAACTTTGTTTGAGGCAGGAGGAATAGTAATATCTCTTAAAGCAATATGATTTGATGTAGATAAGTTAGTTAAACTAAAGGAGTTTTGCTCTGTATCAATAAAAGCATAGTAACTTGCGCTATGATTAATATTATAATTTAAATCATTGAATACTTTACTAGTAATTTGTAAATTAAGACTATAATAGTGACTTCTAGCAACCATACTAGTATCATAATTTTTATTAAGTCTTATAATCCTTTCTTGTTCTTCCTTTGAAAGCATATATTCTCCTAGATTATAGGCTATATGATTAATAGCTTCATCACCTTGATATAAAGAATATTTACCGACAAAATAACCTTTGGTATAATCATCTTTATCTATATATAATACAAAATTATCAGGTTTTGGTATATAAATAAGAGTATTATCGCTAGCAAGATAGGTGTGTCCTACTTTGAAAACGTCAATGACTGCCTTATTAACCTGTTTTTTTAAACTTGCTTTGGTATTATTATTGGGCATAGATGCAACTAAAGGTATAAATCTATATATGGAATAAAGGCATAATATTAAAATGGTTATACTTAAAACTAAAGTTAAAGTCGAATTCTTTTTCATTAAACGGGATAGGATATTTTTTTTATATTTATTTTTTTTAGATGTTGATTCAGGATGGTTTTTGTTCTTTTGTTTATGATTATTAGTCATAGCAAACCTCCACTTGGAAGTAATTATAATACTTCTATTTCTTCTATTTCTTCAACTAAAGCCAGTTGTTCCTCAGCAATAATTTTTAGTTTTTTCTTAAAGATGCTTAAATTCTTGTAGGCCATTTCTGTTTCATTGTCTATTTTTTGAGCTTTTAGTAAAGCATCATTTACGATTTTACTGGCACTATTTTTAGCGTCTTGAACGATTATATCCGAATCTTTTTGTGCTAAATATTTAATTTGATCAGCTGTATTCTCAGCTGTAATAATTCTATCTCTTAGGCTATTTTCTATTTGTTGATAGTGAGCCAATTCATCTTCTAATTTTGATATTTGGCGTTCTTGATTTTTAATAACTTCTTTTTGTTCAGTATATTTTTTGACAATACTAGAGGTTTGGTCAATTACATCACTTATGAACTGATTAACTTCTTTTCGATTGTAACCGTTTGGTTCATAATTAAATTTTTCCATCTGTCTCACCTCTAGACTTCTTTATCTTATCTTATTACCAATTAAATTCGTCAATATCTTCTTCTTTGCTTGATTTTGATTTAGTGTTTTTAGTGGCATTTTCTCTATCATCAGTAATTTTGCCTTCTACATTGACATTATTAGGAGTGCATAAAAATACTCCCCCTCCTAATTTTTCTAGACCTCCTCCTATGGCATATAAAGTTCCACTTAAGAAGTCCACAATTCTTTTGGCTTGATCAGGAGTTACTCTTTTTAGATTAACCACTACTGCACTTCTACTTTTTAGATAATCTGCAATTTGTTGAGACTCAGAATATGCGCGTGGTTCTAAAAGCATCATTTTGGAACCTGCAACACCGTTTTCATTCATATAGTCTTCACGTGAAGTCGTATAAAATTCTTCGTCTGGTGATTGATTATTATCCTCTTCTCCTTCTGTTCCGTTTAATATATTTTTAAATTTTTCGAATGCCATAATAATATCCTCCTATTTTATAATCTTACTTTAAGTATAGCACATATTTTTAGTTGCGCAAATAATTTATTTATTTTTCCTCAAATAATTTATCAATATTTTTCTTAGGCATGAGCATAGTTATACTTTTATCAATTGAGAAAATATATTTATATTCTTTCTTTTCATAACGTTCACCATCTAGACACCAGATAGGAATTTCATTTTTAAAATCTATTTCAAGATGATCAGTCTTATAATATTCTATTTCTTTTATGTCTTCGAGATTTTTAGTTTTTACTAGATACATAATGTGTAATATTTCCTTCTTAGTGGTAGCTTTACATAGCACTACTTCAAACATATTATCATCTAATTTGATATCGTTATAAATACCATTTACACCTGCAATTCGGCTGGTGTTCGTGATAAAAATGAAACTGTATTTGCCTTCTTTTTCAATGCCATTTACTTTATACTTTAAATCATATGTATTGATTTTTTTACTTAATTCTTTCATTCCATATATGGCATAAGCCATTTTGCCATATTTCTTTTTTAATCGACGCGGAGTGTCATAACTTATATTCATATAATTACCAGTACAGGCTACATAGACAAAAGCTTTACTGTTTATGTGGCAGACATCTATATTCTTGAAAACACCGTTAAAGAGCATTTTTAAATCTTTGATATAATTCTTGGTGAAGCCATACATTCTACCGACATCATTGGTAGTACCAAAAGGAATGTAAGCTAAGGGTAATTTTTTTTCTCTTTGGCAGTCGCCATTTAGGGATTCATTTAGAGTACCATCACCACCAGCTACTAGCACTAAGTCTAAATCATCTGGTAAATGTTTAATAATCTCAGTAGCGTCATTTTTCTTCTTGGTTGGGCAGTACATATCATTATAATTAAATTTTTCCATGATGTTAGAGACGTATCTGATAAATTTGCTGTTATCATGTCTACCACTTTCGGGATTGTATACTATGGCGATTTTTTTCATTAAGCTGCCTCCATTAATTCATCAATTAGGGCTTCAACTGTTTTATATTCTCTAGTTGCGTATTTTTTCACAATGCTGTTAGCATTAGTTACGCAATACCCTTTATAAGCTTTTATCATATCTAAATCATTTTCACTATCACCTATGACATATACTTCAGTAGTCTTTTCTAGATTTTCTATGGTTCTAATGGCGTGTGCTTTGTTAACACCTTCGCTTATTATTTCTAAGTGTAAGTGATTTTTTAACATGAAAACATTTAGTTTGAGCTTATCTTTCGTAAAGTTATAATCTTTTATTAACTTGTTTTTGTCAGAGTATTCAATAATTACTTTTACTATTTGATTATCTATTTTTGAGTAATATGTTTTTACATCATTTTGCACTCTAAACTCCTCTATTTTATCTAATTCTGTTTGGTTTAGACAAATGGATTCTATTAAGTTCAAGTTATGGTCTCTGATTTCTGCTCCATAGTTTAGTAAGTAATAGTCGCACCTAATATTATATTCTTGTTTAGCTCGCATAAGATCTTCGTAATTACGACCAGTCGCAATGGCAAAGATATTTTTTTTTCTAAATCTTGCTACGGCTTCTAGATTCTTTTTGGTGGTATTTTCATCTTGATAAAGTGTTCTATCATAATCGGAAACTAAAATTTTCTTCATATCTTTAATCCTTTCTTACTTGACTAAATTCTTTAGAAATCTTAGAGGTATGCAAAGTAAAATAACTATGTAAAGTTATATTTATAGCTAGCCATCTTAATCTGATTAACCTCTTTAATTATAACAGATTTTGTATTAATATGATAGTATTTGAAAAAAATAATTTTTATCAATCATTAATATAAAATGTAGTATCATGCCTTTTAGTATCTTTACTTTTTATGTTTTTATAACTTAGTAGTAA
>CANRBB010000032.1 GCA_947628745.1 uncultured Bacilli bacterium
GATTCTTATTTATTTTCATTTTGATTATTTTGACCTAAAATTTTAACGCCACCGTTAGCTTCAACTGTCTTAGTTGCTAATTCTTTTAGTTCAATATATGCTTTATCCATTTTTTCTTGCAAACTAGTATTTAGAGCACTAGCTTTATTTAATTCTTCTTGTAGAGTTATAATTTTATCATTTTGTCTATCAATAGTATTTTGAAAATCTTTCTTTAATAACTCAGTATTATATTTATATTCTTTTTCCAGCTCAGAAGTAGCCTCTTTTTTGCCACGTTCGTATTCTTTATTTATTAAGTTAGGTATATCATTTACTTTCTTTTCTAAATCTTCTAAATACTTAGCTTTGTCTTTAGCGTCATCTAATAATTTTTTAGTTTGTTCTTCGGCTAACTTTAAAGCCAATTCACGAGATTTTTTCTCATCTTCCCAAGCATTGTTGGCAAGTTCTCTTTCTCTTTTTACTTTATAATCATATTCTTCAATTTCTCTTTTTCTTTCTGTTTTTAAGCTTTCGCTTTTTAGTTCAAATTCTTTAACTAAATCATTAGTTTTTTTGGTATATTCAGCTTCTAAAGCCTTTAAGTCTTCTTCTATTTTAGCTGATTCATTTTTTTTATGATTTTCTAAGTTGATTAAAAAGTCTTTTCCAGTATTGATTACTAATGTTAAATTATTTAGTTCTTTTTCAACGCCATATAAATTTTGTAATTTTTCTTCTTCAGCACTGATAGCTAATTCTAAATCTTTAAATTTATTAACTAATTCTTGGGAAAAAATATTTTGCTCAACATTTTTCTTAGTTTCAGTTACAGCTTTTCCTACTTGTTTTGCTTTTGCTTCTTCAATAGGATTTGATTTGACTTTGGCAGCATTCCTTTCTCTTAATAAGGCCTCATTGAGAGCATCTAAAATTTCCTGTTTAGTGTTTTTTAGTGTAATTTCTTCTTTTTTCATAATGTACTCCTTTAATAAATTTAATTAACCTTATTGTAACACACTATTATGAGTAAACAAATATTTTTAGTATTTTCAGCAAGATAAAAACATGAAAAATGACATCAAATTTAGTTTTACTTTTCAAAGGATAGAATAAATTCTTTAACCATATTATTTGTATGTTTTTATAAACTCTCCACATTTTCTATTATAAATATATATAAATAATTTAGGATTAAATTAATTATTGAAATCAATTATATATCTACTTAATTACTTAATTTTTACTATTTAAAAAATTCATGTTTTTATCTTGCTTAAACTCTTGTATTTACTTACCAAAATAACAATTTCTTCTATTTTTGGATTTAACCGATACCTCCGTGGCCTGCATCTACCACGATTCCCTTTATAGTGCGTTCATTCATCATGTTCACCTTTTATATAATATAGTTAATTATTATATAATAAATAACATATTATATCCTTCCTATTATTTTCCAGTATTTTTGATTTAATATGTTATGAGTTTGTTTAATTTTCGATTGCATATAACCTGGTTGTTTTATTAAGGACCTAAAAGTAATTTTATTTAGTAGCACATTTCTTTTGAAAAAAATATGTGTGGTAAAGCAAATAAAATATAATTATAACAAGTATATTTATCAAAATATTTTATCTAAAAATAATCATATATTGGTAAACTTATCATAATTATAAAATATGTTTATGGTAAAATTTACCATTTTGTATATTAATTCTCAGTACAATTAATTGAAATACTAATTCAAAAATGTTTTTTCTTTAACTAATATTTTGACATCCTATCTCATTGGTCCCTAATTACTTTGTTTTGCATTTTGCAATGTATAAACATTTTATGCTTTAAGAATTCCTCATTTTTATTTAAATTAAACATTCTCGCAGGCAAGTCAAATTAATTTATGGTTAAATTACTAAGCTCACCTATAATAGTAGAGATAATAAATAATTAAATTTATTTTACAACTTTTAATACCTAATAGTATCTAAGAACTGATTTTCAATACGGGGTAATTAAAATAATTCTAGTTAATTTTGCTATTTTTAAAGATTATTCATAATAATTGTTCGTTTAATAAAATTGTTAAATTTAAGTATGAATGGAAACTAAGTGTTATAGTAGTTTTTATAAATTGGCAATATTTTCCAGTTTTCTATTTTTACGTAATATTAATAAACTAGTATGCTACTTATCATAAAGTAATTTAATTATTTTATTTCCCATGCTTGACCTTGTTATTTTATCGACGTTTGGCCATTTTCGTCGGACCAGCTTGTGATATCTGTGTGCTTAATTTTGAAATACCATAATCGGTCTCTAATATAAGTTATGATAATGTCTCTTTTTGGTGATTATAGCTAAGGTACATAGTCTGTTTTATTATTATGTTATCTATTATGTAATATTACAACAAATTAGTTGTTAAAATAATATTTTCTCAAAGTAAAAAGGCAAAGTATTAACTCTGCATAGATTATAAAAAATATCGTTTTTTAAAAGATAATATTTCTACATTACTTAACTAAACTCACTTAATTTAAAAATGTTATTTTTCTTACAATCAATTTTTATAGAGGTGATTACTTAGATTGTTTAATGACATAAATTAGGCCTAAAATACCAACAATAAATAATCCTAAAAATAGGGTAAAATTAATATCTGATGTAGCAGGGTTTTCTATATAGTCTCCCTGTCTCTCTGGTAAAGTTGTATATATATCAATCCCATGATTGGCTTTAATATTACATGCCCAAAGATACCTAACATTAGTAGCCTTATCTGCATTTGCAACATCTAGTTCTATAAAGTCAGTTGTTCCCAACTCTTTTTCATAATCAAATACTGTAAATTTTACCTTTATTTTATTATTAGTTTGTTTTTGAAACTCCCATCTATAAGTATATACGCCATCTTTATCTATTATAGCAATCGGGTTCTTGTCTTTGGCCCATCCTGCTGTTATAAGAATCTGATTATTATTTTTCTGTGTCATTACAACAGCTTCAGTTAAATATTTTTCTTCCTGTTCAGATACTTGCTGATTTAGAGCAATGGATAATTCAAATAATTCTGAATTTTGATAATTAGCTAGGTTTATTCCAACGTAAACTTCTTCAATAATGCCTTCTTTTATATTTCCCAGGCTTCTTTTATTATATGGCCCTATTTTCATCCCATCGGCTTCTTTTTCTTCACCTTTAAGATTCGTAATGTTTTGTGAAACTTTAGTTTTATGTCCATAATTATTTTCAGTCTGCCAATCTTCAAACTTCCATACTGTTAATGCCTCAACTGGAAAAGTAGTGACGAATATTGATAATATACATATTAAAAACAAAATTAAAATTTTTTTCATTATATTTTCATATCACTATATAAATATATGATACTCCTTTCTACTATCGTTTACTCTAAATTATATGTCTTAAGTATTGATATTATTTCGATTATCACTTGAGATTTTTGTAATTAAACAGATAATATTATGGGTAAGTATTTTTCTAGTAAATATTAAAATCAGTAAAGTTATTATTTTAGGTACTTAAGTTTTACTTTGTTTTTTTATTAATTTTGCATGAATTACAATTCTACCGCCTTGATTATTTTGGCAAGTGGATAAAGTTAAAATTTTGTCTTTAGCATTGACCTTTGCATTAATGCTAGAAGTGTTTCTACTTTTCATAGTACTTAACCACTTTTCTTTTTTAGTTGTACTGCTAAAGCTGGTGATAATATAGTAGCCTTCGCTTCTAATAGTGTATATGGAAAAGATTTGAAATATCATATTTTCTTTTGGAGTAGAGATGAAGATAGCATAATTATCCCGATTATTTTGCCATTTATATAATAAAGTTTCTTTGAGTGAACCAAACATTGAGCCATCGAGGCGCGAATGTCCGTAAATAATAGTGTTGTCTGTTAGATTATCTATGTCGTTACGAAAGTCCATAAAAATCCAACCAGCCTTATTTTCTGTCTTGTCAAATGAGTGATTCAAATAGTAACTATTGTCTAGTGATTGAACAATAGGATAGTTAATATTAGTATTTCTTATATGAATGAAGCCAACCGTATCAGGATTTTTCTCTTTTAGAATAGAAAAATTCACTTCATAAAAGGGCATTTTAGCATAATAGTAATATGAATCATCTTTTTTGGTGGGAGGATTTACAAGTACCCCTTGATTGCTATTCTTTTCAATCTTTATGTCTTTATTAATTTCTTCATTAATTTGTCTAATTTTGGAATTGTCATGAATCCATTTTAATATAGTAGTTAATGAGAAGATGATTATAATAAGGCATAATATAGTAAAACTACTTCTTAATATTTTGTTACGTTTAACCTTTTTATCTTTTGATTGTCTCTTATAATATTCTTCTATAGTCATGTATTTTCGCATTTAGAATCACCTCAAGAATAAAATATTGGCTATCTATTAATATGAGAAAAGGAGGAACGTTATGAAAAAGAAGGTATTTTTTTCTTTTATCATAATTATAATGTTTTTAATGGTGCAACCGGTCTTGGCAGCTGAGACTTATGGAACTGTAAGAGATATTACTGAGGAGACAGGTGATTCCCTTTCTTCTGGTAAGGGTACCCTAGAAACAATAGGTAATACGACAACCATTAGGTATTCGACAGCATCCTTTAAAATGTTAGAAGCGGATGCTAATGCAGCTGGTGGGGCAAGGCCTGGACCTGCGGCATGGATTGGATTCGAGGTTAGTGAACCTACAGATAATAGCGATTCAAAATTTAAAGTTACTACTCCTGATAACAAAACAACTGAAATCAAAGCTTCTTCGTTTAAAGATTATGTTGGAATTACACCTGATAATTTAAAAAAGGCTCTTCTAAATGGTACTATGCTAACTTATAAATATGCATTTGACTGGAATGAAGATAATAGTGACGATCAATATGTTATAATCGAAATTGATCCAGAAGAAATTACTTTAATACCTACTAATGGTGAAGATAATGTATGGTCTCCACAAATCGCAAAGGAAATTTTAGCTGAGCAAAATCCTGATACATCTGACATTAATATAGCTATGCTTGTTGGGCTAATAATTATTAGTGGATTGGGAATTTATTGTCGTATGAAGAAGGCATAAAAATAGTCTTTTAAATAGGTATATAAAAGATTAGTTAAGGACTATATCAAAATATAACTGATATAGTTTTTTTGATATCACAGTACATTTTTCAAATATATGAAATTTACTTAAAAGATGTAGACTAAATTAGATAATTAATCTATCATCATATTATTAAAATAAGGAAAATAAGAATATTAATATGTAAATACATTATTTTTACGCTGATTCTTTATAAAAGTTTTAAAAAACAGTAAACTTTTGAATGGTTACTGTTTTATTTGAACAATTATTTTGATATTTTGATTGCCTAATTACTTCTAAACTATTATTATTTATTTTCCATAACTTTTTTTAAGCCTTGTAAGCCGAAAATAATGATAGCTCCTATGATAAAGGCTATAATATTGAAGGTGTTAAAGCTCATCATTGGTAATGGATGATCCAAAGTAGTAGGTCCTTGGATTATTGAATAAAGGGAACCTATCATCATTCCAATAATCGCATAAACCGTTTGGCTTCTATGTTTGGCCAAGGCTTTTTTTATCAAGCGAGTAAAAAATGAAATGCCTGCTAAAACACCAAAGGCAAATATTATTAAAGCTGGTAAACAAGAAAAGTCTAACTTTAATACTGACTTGATAGAAGTCATGATTGGAATATAAAGTCCAAATATTAACAAAAAGGTTGATCCTGAAATACCAGGTAGAATCATAGCAGATATGGCAATCATACCAGCTAAGAAAATATAAATAGCCAAAGGAATATTTAGCTCTGAAAGATTACCTATTTTAATAAAACTATTCTTAGAATTTAGCATTGATATTACTACTACTAAAGCTATACCCAATATTAGAAAGATAATATTTTGGTACTTGCCCTTTAAAACTTTCTGTTCTTCTTTTATGACAATAGGTATAGCGAAAATAATAAAACCAATAAAAAGTGAACTCATTGTATATATTTCTTTATCAAATAAGTTAACTAATAGGGTTGCTGAAAGTAAAAATCCTACTATCCAGCCTATACCTATTTTCATGAGAAATAAAAATGCTTTTTTCTTTTCTTTAAAGTTACCTCTTAGTATTGAATCTAAAGATCCAATAAATTCATCATAAAATTCTAGTAAGAAGGCGATTGTACCACCCGATACTCCTGGTACACTATCGGCTAGAGCCATAGCAAATCCTTGTATGAACCTTAAAATATATTCTTTTAATTTTTTCATAATTAGTTATCACCTTTTCTTGTATTTTATGTGTTAATTAAAGATAATAGATTGTAAAGCAGTCTTCGAGCTTCAATCATTTAGATAAGTATACCATAGTTATCGTGTTTTTACTACATTATTTGCTTTTTGAGACTCGTTATTTTTACATGAATTTTTAAAATTTATCAATTAAAATCTTTTTTTATTTATTATTTTATTTTGTATATGGATTAACGTGAATCATACAATGTTTACATTCGGCTAGAGTTTCTTCAATTTGGTCGTGAACATTATGAGCAATTTGATGTGCCTTTTCTAATTGTATTGTACCATCGACAGATATCTCCAAATCAATATATATTTTTGAACCAAATTGTCTAGTTTTTAAATCGTCCACAGAAAGCACTCCTCTTTGACTAGATGCTATTTGTAAAATTTTATTTTCTACTTCATCATCAACCGAGCAATCTAACATTTTTTCTAAAGATTCCTTTAAGATATCATAAGCAGCTTTGATGATGAATAAGGCAATGACGATACTAGCAATAGAGTCTGATTTTTTATATCCTAACATGGCTCCACCTACACCAATTAATGAGCCAATACTTGAAAGTGCGTCAGAATGATGGTGATATGCATCTGACATAAGTGCCGGCGAATTTATTTTCTTGGCTACTCTTTTGGTATAAATATATAATGCTTCCTTGGTTACTATGGATACCAAAGCGGCTAATAAGGCAAACATATTAGGAATTTTGGCTACTTCCAAACTATTAGTTACGACGCTGATAATACCCTTGTAACCAATGATTATCCCCGTAACAATTAAGATATTGGCTAATATTATAGAGGCAACACACTCAAATCGTTCATGACCGTAAGGATGCTTTTTATCAGCCTTTTTCCCAGAAAAAAAGATTCCAATAATTACAATGAATGTGGAAAAAAGATCAGTTAATGAATGAATAGCATCTGTAATGATAGCTTGAGAGTGCCCTATAAAACCACAACATATTTTGATAAGTGATAACAAAATATTTAATATGATACTTATGATTGATACGCGATAGGCCATATTATTAATTTTTTTCAAAGTGCATCTCCTCCTGCAATAAATGAAGTTATGATAGAAAAAATCTATGACATAAAATCATAGATATAAATTCATATATAATATTATATGTAATTTCATAAAATGGCAACATAAAATAGTATAATTATATAAATTATTTTATCCTTTAGATGAGGACAAAGTTACTGTTGTCTTATTATCCTTGTTATTTCTAAAATAAGTAACCTCTATTTTTTCACCTGGTTTATATTTATACAATTCATATCTTAGATAAGCTGTATTGGATACTTTTTCTCCATTAATAGCTATTATAATATCTCCTACTTTTAATTCTGATTTACTCGCTCCAGAATCATTAGTGATATTGGCTACTACAACACCACTATTGATATTGGCTGGTACAGATAGATGATTGTTGTAAAGTGTGTTAGTATCACCCACATTAATCATAGAAATACCAAGAACTGGCCATTCAATAGCTTTGCCTGATTCTAGAGAGTCAATGTGACTCATGGCGTATTCTATCGGTATGGCAAAACCCATTCCTTCGATTTCTTCCTGGACTAATTTCATAGAATTTATACCAATTACTTCTCCATTAACGTTAAGAAGAGGGCCTCCACTATTACCAGGGTTTATAGCAGCATCTGTTTGTAGTACCTTCATTACATAATCTTCTGTATTTGAATTGCTAACACTTACTGATACCATTCTATCTTTTCCAGATAAAATACCACTAGTGACTGTACCTCTGTAATCATATCCCATTGGAGAACCGATGGTAAAGACTATATCGCCAACTTTTGACGTAGAAGAGTCTCCTATTTCAACTACATCCTTTACATTAGATTTACTAATTCTAATTACAGCCAAATCTAAATATTCATCGCCACCCAAGATTTGTCCTTCAATCTCTTTGTCATCACTTGTGACTAATATTACTTTGTCAATTCCTTCAACTACGTGCTGATTAGTCATAATATAACCAAATTTATTATCCGTTTTATAGACAAAACCAGTTCCTGTTGAAGTTTCTGTATCGTTTTTATAACCTCTAATCATAACTACCGCATCTTTTACTTTTTCAACGGAGTCACTAATACTACCCTTTTCCACAACGGTAGTACCGTTTTTAGTTAGAGTTTTTGTTATTTCTAACATTTCACTTAAATTTGTATATTTAATCAATAGAAATGCCACAATTACGCCTATAATGGCACCTAAACAAATAAGTAATACGCCTTTTAATTTATGATTATCCTTTTTATTCATTCTTTTCCAAGCTCCTTTCAATAGTTACTATTTCTTTCCAATTATTAGGAAATCCCATCCTATTTAATACATCTTTAATACTGATGGCAGATAAATTGTAATCCAATGTAGAAATGGCATTATCTAATTCAATAATCATACCTTTGAATTCTTCGGATTGAAGCAATTGTCTCATAATTATAATTAAGGCAAAAAGATCATTTTTTCCATATTTATATGTTCCATCAACCTTTTCTATGCCTAATAATTGGTGATATACAGTATCATCTATTTCTTTTTTAGTTCTGTTTTCATATAATATGTCTTCATGAGCACATAAATTACGATAATTTGATAATATTGGTAAGTATATAATAAGTTTTTCTCGTTCTATATTGTAAACTTTTGCTATTTCTTTTTGATCTTCTTCTTTTAAAACACTAAACATTTCACTAACAATACCAAATGATAAAACCTTTACTAAAATCCATAATGGTATGTATCCATAATTGTTGGCATAGTGGAAAGTAGCCGTATTTTCTCGACCATTTTTTCTAATTTGTCTTTTCATCTTTTTTAGTAAATCATTAACTTGTCGCCTTTTTTCTGGACTTTGGTCAAAGTTTTTTTCTTTTAAATAATCTCTTTCCTTATAGCCATATCTTTTAGATAATTGATACGATGAAATAGATTTAAGATTGTTTTCAATTATCAGTAAATTTTTAAATAAGATATTTCTGATTCTTCGATCAAATAAGAACAAACTATATAATTCTTCAAATTGTGTTCCATTTTTATATACTTTATCGGTACTTGATTTCATAAAGAGATGGCGATAACCACTAAGAAAAAAGTAATTTTCTCTTAGAAGAACAGTTTTAGCGTACTCTTCATTGTTGATAATTAAGCCCTTATATTTTAGAATTTCTATTTGTTCATCTAAATTTTTGAATTGCTTTTGTATCATAGCATCACCTATAATAATTATATCACATTTATTATAATATTAATATGAAAAATATTGCAAACAAAAAATATATTTTTAGGGGAGATGATAATATGCCTGCGACGTTTACTCATGCTATATTTGCTGTTGATGTTTTCGAGGAAATGGCTATTGAAAATAAGAATTTGATTAAAGAAAATGTTAAGCAGTATACTATGTTTGCACAGTCTATGGATTCTATGATGTTTTATAATATAGTTAGTTTAAAGCCTGGAAAGAAACTACGAAATTTTCAGCATACTTTTCACACATCTAATACTAATAATTTTTTTATACACCTCATCAATTACATTAGAGATAATAAATTATATAATAATAGTCAAGTTATGTCATTTTTATATGGATTTTTATGTCATTACGTTTTAGACAGTAATGTTCACCCATACGTGTTCTACAAAACTGGGTCATTTGATAAAAATGATGCCAAGACATACAAATATAATAATCTACATTCATTTATGGAAACTTACATTGACAATTATATGATAAAAAAGAAAGAGTTTGTTAATCCATACAGTTATAAAATTCATGAGTTTTGTTTTGATTTAAAAGAATTTGATGAAGATTTAAAGAAGTGTTTAAATATAACTTTTAAAGAAGTTTTTAAAATATATAATATGGCTGATATCTATTATCTTTCTTTAAAGCAAATGAAGTCATTTCTCAAAAATTATCGTTATGATAGGTGGGGAATAAAAATGATGGGATATAAATTTATTAATCGATTAACACCTAGAAATACTTTTCGATTTGACGCTTTATCTTATCATTATGACACTAAATTCAGCGAGTATTTTTTAAATAGCAAGCATAATATCTGGTATAATCCTTGTGATGAAAAAATATTTAGCTATGAATCTTTTGATGACTTATATTCTAAATCTATAAGAGAAGTATTGGCTATTATAAATAATTTAAATGAATACTTTAAAAATAAAAATGTAGACCTAAATAAAATATTAAAAAATAAAAGTTATGTTTCAGGGCTCGATTGTGATAAGAAGCTTATTTTAAAAAAGTTTTACTTTTAGAAGTATATTATCTATGTTTCATTTAATAATAATATTAGGTGAGCGATATGTTTTATAGATATGAAATAAAAAGGCAAAATAATAAAGATGTTCTCTTTCTATATTTAAGCATGAGTGAAGAAGAAGCAGTAGATTTTGGCTCTAAGAATAAAGTTACGATAGAGGAAAAAGTTAAAAATTTTATTAAACAAAATAATATAAAATACGATAGTGGACCAATTTACTTAGTTATGAATGGTATAATTGTCAAAAGTATGGAATTAAAAGATAATCATGTTAATATTGAAATAATAGATGAAGAAGGGTTTTATCGTAATGATAGATTTATGGTTAAGGTTAAAAATGATACGGAAACTACTTCAATGCTGTTGAGAGACTATTTAATGGGAGTTTTACTAACAAATGTGTCATATGACTACAATATTGAGTTGCTAAAAGCAGTAGCAGTTTTATATAGGACATATGCCTATAAACAAATGGGAAAGATTGGTTATATTAAGGCTGATGATCCTTTGGCTCCTTATAAAACTATTTCATATTATAAACTATTATGGTTTCATGAGTTTGATTTGATATCTAAAAATATAGTTAATGCAATTGATGCTACTGACTCTATGTTTATGACTTATAATAATCTTTTTATAAAACCCTATATTCACAATGCTAATAATGGTAGCACTGATACATTAGAACATGTTGATTATTTAGTTAAAGTACCAAGTCTTTGGGATTTAACATCAAATATGTACTTGAATGTAAATAAGTATACAATAGAAAAAGTAGCAGAAATGTTGGACGTCAATAAGAAATATATTGATAACTTAAGAATTAGTGAGTTAACTGAGGGGGGTTGTATTAAGAAAATAGAAGTAGGAAATAGAATATTTAGTGGTGATGAATTTAGGGAAAAACTACATTTACCATCTAAAGATATGACAATTCTAATTGATGATAAATATGTGACCATTGTTACAAGAGGTTGGGGACATCATTTAGGATTATCTTTAAGTGGAGCGCATGAGCTAACAAAGATAGGTTGTAATTATTTACAAGTATTAAATTATTACTTTCCAACTTGTAAAATTAAAAAGTATAGATAGATGATTGAGATTTTTTAAAATCTGGAATAGAATCCATAAATAAAACTTTGGTTTTAAATTATTATTTTCTATTTATTAGTAATATTAAATTTTTGATAACTTTTATTAAAACTAATCTTATCTATCTTTATACATTATTGATAACCTTTAATAAAATTAGAGTTGTATAGCTTTATATATTATCAACAGCCTTTAACAAAATCAGGCTTGTATAGCTTTATATATCAATAGCGTTTAGCTAAATCAGGCTTGGATAGCTTTATATATTA
>CANRBB010000033.1 GCA_947628745.1 uncultured Bacilli bacterium
GTTGCAGTCCCACGCCTTACCACTTGGCTATAGACCCAATTGACATATATAATTTTAATATAAATTGGATAGGTTGTCAATGACTGATTCATTTAAATTTTATGTATAAAAAAACAAAATAGAATTAAATCTATTTTGAAATGACAATTGTGTATGTCTTACAGTCATTAGGACAACAAGTTGTAACCTTTGAACCCATCTCAACTCCTGAAATGAACGAGCCTGATGCTTTACTACTGGTACTGTCTGCAACGATATTTATTTTAACATTTAGTTTGGCAAAATAACTTTGTAATGCATCATATGAATATTGATATCCTCTTGTAGGACTAAATATGTTATTAAGTTCTCTAGTAATCGTTATTTCTTGTGGTGTACAACTTGGTGTTGGAGTGCTAGGGGTAGTAGGAGTTTGTGTTTGTTGATTGTTGTTATTTTGATTACTGCTACCACTGTTACTGTTAGTATTGCTATTAGTATTAGTATTGCTATTGGTTGTCGTTTTACCATTTGATAGGGTAATAGAAATAGAACTTTTTTCCGCAACCTTACTTCCAGCAGTTAGAGATTGTCTAATGGCAGTGTCTTTGGTTTTAGTGCTACTGCTATATTGAAAACTACATTTTAGATTAATACTATTACATTTTTTAGTAATGGCTTGTTTTGACATACCGATAAAATTAGGAACAGTTATTTGTTTACCAGAAGAAATTACTACTGTTATAGTATCACCGTTTTTAATAACATCTTTTGTTTTATGAGAAAAACTAATAATTTTACCATTTTCTACGTCATCACTAGCTTCATATTCTATTTGATAACCAATACCATTTTTTTCAGCCCAGGCCTTGAATTCCTCAATATCTTTAAATTCTGGCATAGTAATTTTACCTTTGGATAAAACAAGTTTTATAGTTGTCTTTTCTTCAATGATATCACCTTTATTAACACTGGCTGAAATTACTTTACCTTTTTGGATAGTATCATCAAACTTTTCTTCAATTTCTATTCTTAATTTGTTAGTTGAGATAAATTTCAAGATTTTATCTAAACTCATTTCCTTTAATTCAGGAACTTCAATTTTTTTACCTTTAGAAAGAGTCAAAATAAGTTTATCATTATTGATGTTTAGAGTATTACCTTCAGAAATACTTTGTTTTATAATATGATCTTTTTTTATACTAGAACTAAAGTCCTTTTGAAATTCATAATTAATTTTGTATTTAGCAAGATATGCTTCTGCTCTTAATTTACTCATATTATAAAGACTTATTAATTTAACATTATCGCCTTTAGATTCAGCACCTAAAGAGAAAGTAAATGTAATAGCATCACTTCTTTTAACAGTACCAATCTTACTTTGCTTAATTAAACTGTCCTCTTTAAAATCACTTATTTCATACTCAATTTTAACATTGTTTAAATAGTTTTCTTCAATATATTGTAGAACATCTTCTAAATTATGGGTTGTTAAATCACTTAAAATGATTTCCTTATCCTTACTAGGACCATCACTAACAATGACGTCTAATGTATCATTCTTCGAAAAGGATGAACCTGTTTTGATACTTTGATAAATAATATTTTGTTCTGTAACAATATCACTATTCTCATAAGTTTCATTTAAAGTAATATTATTTTCATTAGCCCAGGTAATAACTTTCTCTAAGGGCTTATTAGTAAAGTCAGGCATACTATTAAGACTAAACTTAGAAGCAAATTTTTGCAAAGGAGAAATGTTAACTGTTACAAAAGAATTGTTTAAGACAATTAAATTAAAAACTAAGAATAAAGACAGACTAATATTTAAAAGAGTATACTTAGCCTCTTTACAATTAATAATATATAAAGTGAAGAATAATGAAAAGAAAATTAAAATTACATAATTGATTAAAGATAAAAGATTGTTATTTAAATATTTAATATTTATGACTATATTGATAAGAATTAAAAATATGCTGATACCTAGTAAAATGTAAGTTAATAATTTTTTATTTTTATCCTTTTTATTTTTTTTCATAAAAGTCAATCCTTCCTTTTTTATTAAGTATTTAAGAGAGTATAAAAATTGGTACTCTTTATAATAAGAATACTATAAATTTAAAAGATAAAAAAGATAAATGATAATTAATCATTATTATTTGTCATAATTTTACTATTTATAAAGAATAGGACTTTATTCGACAAAATATTAGGATTTCATTAGATATGATAATAATGGTGATGGTAATGAGTAAAAGATTTATATTAGGTATATTAATAACGATGGTATTGGGAGTAGTGACAGCAAAAGTAGTATATAGTAAGACAATATTAAAAAATGATTTAAAAGAAAATAATTTGATTTATTTTTTACAACTAGGGGTTTATATAGATGAAGATACGATGAATGATGATATTAAAAATATAGAAAATAAACTTATTTTACAGGAAGATAATAAATATTATGTTTATGTTGGTATAAGTAAGAGTAAAAACAATTTAAAAAAGATTAGTAAATTATATGAGGATAAGGGGTATAGTTTATACATTAAAGAACAAATAGTTATGAATAATGAATTTTTGATAAATTTGGAGCAGTTTGACAAGTTGTTAAAAGAAGCTAATTCTATGGAAGAAATTAGCACTATAAACTCTGTAATATTATCAAGTTATGAAGAAATGGTAATAAGTTAGAATAACTAAAAATAACCTTTTATAATATATAAGAGGTGGTAACTTGAAGATAAAAAATATGCCTGTTACAGAAAGACCAAGAGAAAGATTTTTAGAGGTGGGTGTTGAAAATCTTTCAGATAAAGAGTTATTATCAATAATACTTAAAAATGGTACTAAAGATAAAAATGTCATGGAGTTATCGTGTGAAATATTAAATGAGGCAGGTAGTATAAATGAGCTTAAAGATATGACTTTTGCCAGATTTTTAAAGATAAAGGGGATAGGAACTGTTAAAGCTATTGAATTAGCCTCTGTAATTGAACTTGGTAAGAGAATAGTTTTTAAGGATAATATTTCTAAGAAGAAAAGGTGGAGAAATGCGAAAAGTATATATGAAGATAATAAGTATTTATTTATAGGTAAAAAGCAGGAATTTTTTTATTGCTTTTACTTTAATACGAAACAAGAGTTAATAGAAAGGAAGTTATTATTTATGGGGACAATTAATAAAAGTTGTGTTCATCCAAGAGAAGTATTTAAAGAGGCATATTTAAGAAGTGCATCATCGATAGTATGTTTACATAATCATCCATCGGGAGATACAAGCCCAAGTAGGGAAGATATTAATTTTACAAGAAGTCTCTTAGAAATAGGAGATACGTTTGGTATACCCGTGCTTGATCATATTATAGTGGGAGATAATGGTTATTATAGTTTTTATGAAGAAAGTGATATATATGAATATAGAAGACGAGGCTTGATATGATAAATAATAAGAAGAAGAAAAAAAATAAGACTATTTGTTTTATAGTAATTATAATGGTGTTAGTAATTTTGTTGTGTTATTCATTTAATTTAGAACGAAATAATAACGTTTTAGAAAATAGTTTAAAAACTATAACTACGGCATTAAATCAATTAGTATTAAAGCCTTTGGAAAATTACAATACATATAAAGAAATAGATCAAAGTAAAAGTGAAGTAGTACAAAATAATATTAATAAAGCTCTAGAAAAAGAAGTAGTAGAATTAAAAAAACTACTAGATCTTAAGCAAGCATATACTGATTATAAAAGTGTAAATGCTAAAGTGTTAACAAGAAATAAAAGTTATTGGTTTAATACAATGACGATTGATAAAGGTATAAAGGATGGCATAGAAAAAAATCAAGCTGTAGTTGCTAGTCAGGGGTTAGTAGGAAAAATTAGTAAAGTATACAAAAACTCTAGTGAAGTAAAATTGATAACGGCTGATGATGTTAGTTATAAAGTTTCAGTTTTAATAACTAGTAATGATAAAGATGCATATGGCGTTTTAGGAGGCTATAAAAAAGAGGATAGAACATTAAAAATATTGGAAGTTGATAAAGATAGTGATATTAAAAAGGGAGATGCTGTTGTAACAAGTGGTTATGGAGGTATCTTTCCAAGAGGAATTTATATAGGAAATGTTTCAGAAGTAGAAAATGATAAATATAATTTAAGTAAGACTTTGTATGTTAAAACACAGATTGATTTTAATAGTATACATTATGTAACAGTTTTAGGAGCTAAAAAATGACAAGTATAATTATAACTATTATAGCATTTGTTTTAGATATTATTTTTTCAAATATTTTACCTTTTATGAGGGAAGATTTATCTATATTTACAACATTACTAGTACCAGTTACAGTCTATTTAGTTTACCCATTATATAAAGAGAAGAAAAACTATTTAATATACTCTCTAATAGTAGGAATTGTTTATGATTTGATATTTACCAATTTATTATTTATAGATGCCATTATATTTTTATTAATTGGAGTAGTAACTATAAAAATGAATAAACTATGTAAAATAAATTCCTATCTAAATATCCTATATATTGTAGGAGTAGTAATTATGTATGAAGTTTTATTAGCCTTAGGTATAGGTATCTTAAACTTAGTGCCTATAACTATACCTCATGTTTTGTATAAAATTATAAATACATTACTTAGTAATATTATATATGGGGTAGTAGTATATTTTATAATAGATAACTTTCCTAAAAGAATATATATTAATAAGTAGTTAGGTTCTTTTTTTAACAAAACAAAATATAATTTATTAGGTGATTTTGTGAAGAAATTATATCCAGCAATTCTTTCCTTGATTTTAGTTTTGTTTAGCTTTTATTATACTAATCAAGTAGTTAATATTGTAAGAAATAAAGACCCTATTATGATAGCAATAAATAAAGAAAAAGCAAAATATGAAGTAAGTGCCGTAGATGCTAAAATAGAACAAAATAGTATTATACCAGGCAAAAATGGAAAGAAAGTAAATGTTGAAAAAAGTTTTGAAAAAATGAGAAAATATGGAGAATATAATGATAGTTTATATGTGTTTGATGAAATAGAACCAGATTTATCCGTTAATAATTATTTTGATAAATTTATAGAAAGTGGAATAGATAGCCAAAAAAATGTAGCTTTAGTTTTTGAAGTAGAAAGGTTTGATAATATTGATGATGTAATGACAATATTAGAAAATAATAAGGTAACTGCTACCTTCTTTGTAGATGGGTTATTTATGGAAAACAATAGAACATTACTAGAAGAAGTTAGTAAGAATAAATATGAAATAGAACTTTTAAGTTATAATGGAGGATATGATAAAATATACTTTGAAAATAGTTTACATCTTCTTAATAACATTACTAATTCAAAACCTAAGTATTGTTACAGTCATTATGATAAAGAAGATTTATTAAAAATATGTAATAGTTTAAGTCTACATACAGTAATTCCTACTATTGATACAAATAATTCTTTCAACATAATAAAAAAAGAGTTAGAAGGTGGAGCTATTATTGGGTTAAAAAACTCAAGTGCAAATTTAAATACAATTGTAAATTATATAAAACAAAAAGGATATAACTTAGTAAGATTAGACGAATTATTAAGTGAGAAAATAGATAAGTAAAATAGGTTTTATAATATTTTAAAGATTACAAACAAGAAAAAAATTAAAAAGATATATAGAGATGTTGACTGCCTAAGTTAAATATAATATAACTATACATAGATATAATGGAGTAATTTATGAAGAAAGAAAAACAAGTATATATTCCCATATGTTTAACGATTTTAATATTTGCGGTATTAATTATTTCAAGAGTAACACAAAATGATTTATTCTTCGATATAAAGACAGGAGAAAGTATTTTAAAATATGGTATAGACTTTAAAGATCATTTTAGTTTTATACCTAATTTAAGATATATTTATCATCATTATTTGTATGATTTAATTATTTATTTTATTTATAAACTGGGAAGTTTTCAAGGCGTCTTTATATTTTTGATTGTAATTTGTTCCCTTCTTTCTTTGACTTTGTTTTATGTTAATAATAAATATACACATAATAAAATAGGTGCTTTGACAGCAACTCTTGTAACTATGTTTTTATGTAGTGGTTATATAGTAGATAGAGTTCAAACTATTACTTATCTATTGTTTTTTTTAGAAATCTATTTTATTGAACAATTATATACTAAGGGGAAAGTTAAATATACAATTTATCTAATAATTTTATCTATATTAATTGCTAATCTACATATGCCTATGTGGCTTTTAACTGTAATATTCTTTTTGCCTGCTCTTTTGGAAATGATAGTAAAAATAATAGAAGATAAAATTAAGATAAAGAAAAGGATATTTAAAGAAAAAATAATTATTAATAAGCCTCAAAATATAAAATTATTCACCATAACCTTTGGACTTGTTTTAGGCACAGGAATTTTAACTCCCCTAAAATTATATCCATATACCTTTTTTTTAAAAGTATTAGGTAATGATTCTTTTCAATTTATTCAAGAAATGAGGCCGACTGTTTTAATGGAAAATATGATGTTGGTCGTCTTGATTATTATAATGATAGTAATAACTTTCATACTAAATACTAAGGTTAAATTTAGAGACGTTATTTTCCTTCTTGGTTTAAGCTTTTTAGCTATGATAGCAGACAGAAATATAGCCTATATTTATTTATTTTTTCCTACCATGATTACTAAGACTTTATTAGAGGCTAATAAATTATATTTACTAAATGTAAATAAAATTAAACAGTTTTTTAAGAAAGTAAATTGGAAAATGATAAATATATTTTTAAGTAGTAGTTTAGCAATTATATATATTGGTGTTTTTAAAACATTAGATTTTAATAATTTTGATTATGGTATTATAGATTTATATCCTGATAAATGTGTAGATTATATAAAGAAAAATACAGATTATAAAAAAATTAGATTATATAATGATTTTAATAATGGTTCATATTTAGAATTTAATGATATACCTGTTTTTATAGATTCACGAGCAGAAGTTTATATTCCTATATTTAATGGGGGTTATGATATTATTAGTGATTATTTAAAAACAGATAATTATTTAACATATAAAGAAGTGTTTGATAAGTATAAATTTAATTATGCTCTGGTAGACCAGGAAGAAGATTTATTTAAATATTTAAAACAAGATAAAGACTTTGAAATGGTTTTTCAAGAAGTCGAGAAAGGAGAAAAAGCTAAGGGGTATGTACTATTTAAATATCAGACTAGAAGTTAACTTAAAAAATAGATAATTCTTAAAATTAGTCAGTTTTATTAGCAAAATTTTATAAAATTTACGTGAAAGCAATAACACAATTTATTGACACTTACTGTTTTATTTTTGTATAATAACTTATAGTTGTGGATAGGGTGAAGAGTATGTATTTAAAACAGATTAATGCGTATGGGTTTAAGTCTTTTGCTGATAAATTAGATATAAAGTTAGATGATGAAATAACCTGTATTGTCGGACCAAATGGCTCAGGAAAAAGTAATGTAGTAGACGCTGTTAGATGGGTTTTAGGAGAACAATCTATTAAACAATTACGTGGGGATGGTGGCATGAGTGATGTTATCTTCTCAGGTAGTAAATCTAGAAAAGCTTTAAATGTTGCGACAGTGGAGCTTGTTTTTGACAATAATGATCACTATTTAAATATACCATATACAGAAATATCCATTAAAAGAAAAGCTTATCGAAGTGGAGAAAATGAATACTTCTTAAATAATGAAAGATGTAGATTGAAAGATGTAAATAATTTATTACTAGATAGTGGTATTGGAAAAGAATCATATAATATTATCTCACAGGGAGAAGTAGATAAGATTATTTCAAGTTCTTCACAAGATAGAAGAACAATTATAGAAGATGCTGCAGGAGTAGTAAAATACAAAAAAAGAAAAGAAGAAGCTTTAAAAAAACTAGATAAAACTAACAATAATTTAAATAGAGTAAACGATATAATTTTAGAATTAGAAGCACAAGTAGAACCTTTAAAAGAACAAAGTATAAAAGCAAAAGAATACTTAGAAAATAAAAAAAATTTAGAAGAATTAGAAGTAGCTCTTTTAGTATATGATATTAATAACGATAGTGAAGAAGAAAAAAAATTAAAAGAAAAATTAGACAAAACAGAAGAAAAGTTAGCACTAGAAAATTTAACAAATGATAATAATGATTTAAAAATATTAGAGTGGAATAGTTTACTTAGTATAAAACAAGAAGAGTTAAAAGAACAAAATAAAAAATTATTGGAAATTGTAGAAGAATGTGAAAAAATAAATAGTGAAAAATTATTATTACAAGAAAAAGTAAAACATATTAATAGTAATGATAGTGAGGTATATCTTAGAGAAAATTTAGAAAAAAAAGGTATTATTACTGCTCAGATAAGTGTTTTAGAGGAAGAAATAGATGATATAAATAGAAAATTAAATGTAGAAAGTGGTAATTTAATTGGAGTAAATAGAGATTTAGATGATTTGAAAAGTAAAAAGAAACTTATAAACTTAGACTATTCAAAATTACAACAAGAATTAATTACTGCAACACACAAAATAGACTCTTTAAAGACAGATATTGATAATGGAGCAGGGATACCGTTAGCAGTAAAAAAAGTTTTAACAGAAAATAGTTTATATGGAATCTATAATACAATTGGTAATGTAATAGAAATAGATAATAAATATACTAAAGCCTTAGAAGTTGCTATCGCATCATCAAAACATTTTATAATAACGGAAAATGAAGAATGTAGTAAGAAAGCGATTAATTATTTAAAAGATGAACATCTAGGTAGAGCCACATTTTTCCCACTCTCAGTAATAAAAAGCAGATATATTGATGAAAATAGTTTACATATATTAAAACAACAACAAGGTTTTATTGCGGTCTTAAGCGATTTAGTAGAATATGATAAAAAATATAAAAATATAATAGAAAATCAATTAGGAATACAATTAGTAGTAGAAGATATAGATGTAGCGCTAGAAATAGCTAAGAAAATAAATCATAGATATAAAATTATTACCCTAGAGGGAGACACTATAAACGTAGGCGGATCTATGACAGGGGGTAATCTAAAAACAAATAATAAAAGTATTATAACATTAAGACAAGAACTTAATTTTATAGAAAATAAAAATGAAGAATTACAAGATACAAAAATAAATTTAGAAAAAGAAATAGATGATATAAATAAAGAAATAGAAGTAAAGGAAGAAGAATATTTTAAATATTCAAAAAGAGAAGTAAGTATAAGAGAAGAACTAAAAGAAAAAGAAAAAAACTTAGAAAGTAAAAAAGAAGAAGAACAAAGATTAGAAAAAGAAATAGAATCTTTAAAAAATATTGTAAATGATTCAGTTACTAATAAAGAAAAAGAATTAATAGAATTATATTATGAAAAAACAGCTTTAAAAGATAAGACTAAGTTAAAAATAGATACGTTAAACCAAGAAATACTAGATTTAAAAAGACAAACAGATGAGATGAATGCATCATATAAATTAAAAAATATGAATATTAGGAATTTAGAAAAAGATAGAAATGAGATAAGTATTAGATTAAATAGACTTGATGTAAATATTGATAATATGTTAAATACCTTAAATGAAGAATATTCTTTGACATTTGAGGGAGCTAAGAGTAAATATTCTTTAAGTGTAGAACCGGAAGAAGCAAGACAAAAAGTAACTTTATACCGAAATAATATAAAAAAGTTAGGAATGGTTAATTTAGCAAGTATAGATGAGTTTGAAAGAGTTAATACAAGATATCAGTTTTTGTGTAGGCAAAAAGAAGATTTGATAAATGCACAAAATAGTCTTTTAGAAATAATGGAAGAAATGGACCAAGTTATAGAAGAAGAATTTAAAAAGACTTATGAAAATGTTAATATAGAATTTACAAAAGCCTTTAAAGAATTATTTTCTGGAGGTAATGCTTATTTACAACTAACAGATCCAGAAAATATGCTTACAACAGGTGTTGATATAGTAGCTTCACCACCAGGAAAGAAGTTGTCATCCATTAGTTTGTTATCAGGAGGAGAAAAAACTTTAACTGCAATTTCTTTATTATTTTCTATTTTAAATGTAAGAGAAGTACCATTTTGTTTATTTGATGAAGTAGAGGCAGCGTTAGATGAAGCTAATGTAGATCAATTTGGAAAGTATTTAGAAAATTATCGAAATAAGACTCAATTTTTAATTATAACCCATAAGAAAAAAACTATGGAGTATGCTGATACATTATATGGTATTACGATGCAAGAATCAGGTGTATCTAAACTAGTTAGTGTAAAATTAAATGAACATATTGATCAAATATAAAAGGAGTTAAATGACTTCTTTTTTTCGACATTATATTTAGAAAAGTAATTATATACTTTAGTTATGAATAATGGAGGATAATGATGAAAAGGGAAAAACTGTTTGTAACTAACAAAAGACATTTAAAAATAAAAATACCCACTTCAATATTTGTATTAATTATAGTAATTACAGTATCAATAATATCTATTTTAGCAAATGTGATTAGAGATAAGAATATTATTTTGAAGAATAAAGCAGAAATAGTGAGTAAAGAAATGAATGGTGGAGAAAAATTAGATTTGCAATCTGCATTAATAAAAGAATTATATAATAAAGTATTTGATAAAAGAGACTTTGAAATAGGGTCTTTGATATATCCTAATTTAGATAAAATTATAATAAAAGAGATGGATATTAATTCTAAGATGAAGTTGGTTATGGGTAATATGGAAAGTAAAGCATTTGCTAATAGTGATTGTGAAAGTAATAAAGAGAAAACTGTAAACTATAATAATGAAAGTTTTACATGTTTAATGGGGGAAGGTAATTATATTTTATTAGATAAGGTACAAAATAAATATTTAGAGTTATATGGTAGCTTGGATGGGTTTATAAAAGATAGTATTATAGATACTAATTTGAATGAGATATATGTGTATGGGATAAATGCAACTGGTGTTGAAGGATATTATAAGTATAAAAGTGGAGGGAGAGGTAGTCTGTTATATTCTAATACGAGAAAGTTAGTAGATGCTGTTTTAGTGGATAATGTGATAAGTATTACAGAAAATATCGTAAATATAGATGCAGTGGGAACTAAGTATGAAGAAAATGTTACTTACACATTTAAAAAAGAAAAAAATTTAAGTTATACTTATTACAGTAGAATTAGGAATAAATTATAGTTAATGTATAAATACTCAAAATAAATCTTTTCGAGTATTTTTTTCTTGCAAAATTAATACGGGGGGGGGGTATAATAGAAATGAGAGTAAATAATAGAAAGTGGAAGTATGAAAGGCAAGATGTAGTCTAGCATTTTGATAAAAAATTAGTTACTTTTGTTGTTTTCATAGTGTGAGAAACTTGGAGGTATAATATTATGAGAAAGAAAAGAATAAATAAAGTAATGATAATTGTAGTGTTATTTTTGTTTATGATAATGGGAATAGGATACTCATATTTATCTAAGACACTAGGAGTAGGTGGAAATGTAACAGTAAAACCCGATCTAACTATATGTAAAGAAAATCGCGGTATCTCGGCTGAGGGAAAGCTATGTAAAAGAGCTGAGAGGTTACATAGTGAGACATGCAATCAATCAGATAGTTC
>CANRBB010000034.1 GCA_947628745.1 uncultured Bacilli bacterium
TTTGCAAACAATTTGCAAACAAAATGCATTATTTTTAATATTATTTAGTAATTTTCATATTTCGTATTAGATCTCAAACCCTTTATTTATAAGGGATTAATACCTACTTTCCACAACAATTTTTATACTTTTTACCACTGCCACAAGGGCATGGATCATTTCTTCCTATTTTATGTGACTTAACAGGTTTTCTTTTTGTTCCCTCATTTGATTCATCTTTATTAGTGCTCATCTTTTTAGTACCTGCTGCTTTTTTTCTTTCAATATTTTGTCTTATTTCGGCTTTTAAAAGGAAAATGGTAGTATCCTTATCCACGCTTTGTAACATTTTTTCAAACATGTCAAACCCTTCCATTGTGTACGCATGCAACGGATCCTCTTGGGCATAACCTCTAAGGTAAATTCCTTCTCTCAAATGTGACATTGTATTGATATGTTCCATCCAATAATTATCAATAACTTGTAATGAAATAGTTTTCTCAAACTCGTTAACTACTTCCTCAGGTAAAACTGATATTTTAGTTTGATATTCATCCATAACCTGAGAATACAATTTATCAATAATTTCTTCAGCACTCTTATTCTTAATAGATGATTTAGTTATGTCATTAATTAATAAATTTTCATTGGCAAATTCTGTGATTTCCTCTATATCATCAGTGTTTATTTCTCCATCAATTACTAAATGAGAATTTACTAAATCTTCGATATGATGTCTAAATGTATTTAAAATATCTTCATGAATGCTCTCGCTATCAAGAATTTTATTTCTTTTTTCATAAATTAGTTCCCTTTGATTATTCATCACATCATCATACTGTAAAATGTTTTTTCTAATATCAAAGTTATTTCCTTCAACTCGGGCTTGGGCAGTACCTAATGAATTTGTAATAATCTTACTTTGAATGGCATTATCTCCAAATCCCATATTTTGCATCATGTTTTTAATTCTATCAGAGCCAAATCTTACCATCAAATCGTCTTCCATTGAAACAAAAAATTGCGTGTAGCCAGGATCCCCTTGACGTCCTGAACGTCCCCTTAACTGATTATCAATACGACGGGATTCATGTCTTTCTGTTCCAACAACGCATAAACCACCTAAAGCTCTTATCTCGTCTGAAAGTTTTATATCTGTTCCACGTCCTGCCATATTGGTTGCTATTGTAACAGATTTATGTTGACCTATTTTAGAGATAATTTCGGCCTCTCTTGCATGATTTTTAGCATTAAGTACTTCGTGTGGTATTTTAGCTTTCTTTAGTAAGTCACTAATTAACTCACTTGTTTCAATAGCGATTGTTCCTATTAATACCGGCTGTCCTGCATCGTATCTTTCCTTAACGAATTTAATGATAGCTTTATATTTGGCAGCTTTAGTAGCATAAACTAAGTCTGGTGCGTCAACTCTGATTATTTCTTTATTTGGAGGTATACATATAACATACATGTTATAAATATTTCTAAATTCTTCTTCTTCTGTTTTAGCAGTTCCAGTCATACCAGATAACTTTTTATACATTCTAAACATATTTTGAATGGTAATAGTTGCTAAAGTCTTAGTTTCCTGGTTAATTGTAACTCCCTCTTTAGCCTCTATTGCTTGATGTAGTCCCTCGCTATATGCTCGGCCTTTCATTAGTCGTCCAGTAAACTGATCAACGATAATAACCTCATCATCCTGTACTACATAATCAACATCTTTGCTCATAGCATAATTGGCTCTTAATGCTTGATTAAGATAGTGGACTAGAGTAGCGTTTTCGACATCATATAAATTTTTTATTTTGAATACCTTTTCAGCCTTTTCTGAACCTTGCTCACTTAAGTTAACGCTTTTAGTCTTTTCATCATAAATATAGTCGTCGTCTTTTTTTAAGCTTTTTACAAATTTATCGGCATCTATATACAAATTAGTACTGGACATTCTTCCTCCAGAGATAATTAATGGTGTACGTGCTTCATCTATTAGAACGGAATCAACTTCATCAATTATAGCAAAATTAAGCTCTTTTTGGACTCTTTCCTCTTTTTTTACAACCATATTATCGCGTAAATAATCGAAACCTATTTCACTACTTGTTGAATACATAATGTCACAATTATATTGCTCTTGTTTTTCCTTAGGAGACATAGCTCTCAAGTTGACACCAACAGTTAAACCTAAAAAGCGATGAATTCCTCCCATCCAATTTGTATCACGTTCAGCCAAATATTCATTAACAGTGATAATATGAACTCCTTTTCCAGTTAAGGCATTTAAATATGCTGGTAGTACTCCAGTAAGTGTTTTTCCTTCTCCTGTTTTCATTTCTGCTATATTTCCAAAATGAATAGCACAAGCTCCTAATAATTGGACATAAAAAGGCTTTTCTCCAATAACCCTAAAGCAAGCTTCACGTGCTACTGCGAAGGCTTCAATTAAAATATCATCTAACGTCTCTCCCTCTGATAGACGTTTTTTAAATTCTTCTGTTTTCGCTCTTAATTCTGTGTCTGTTAATTTTTGCATATCCTGATCAAGAGCTTCAATCTGATCAGCTATTTTTTGAAATTTTTTTAATTGTTTATATTCATGATCAAATAATTTATTTAATATACCCATATTTCCATCTCCCTATTAAGTTATTTTATCAAAAAAAGATCTATTTTCATAGACCCTTTTTATTGCAGATTAGTTTGTTTCTAAGACTCCATAGCCGCCTTCTTGTCTCCTATAAATTACACAATATTTATTGGTATCACTATCTAAGTACATATAAAACTCATGTCCCAATAATTCCATTTGTAAAATGGCTTCTTCTTCACTCATAGGTTTTACACCAATCTTTTTTCTTTTTACAACCTTATCTTCTTTTTCAACATCAGTTTCGACATCCTCTATGATAAATTCTTTATTTGATTTGTTGTGTTTTGATAGTCTAGTTTTATTTTTCCTAATTTGTCGTTCTAATTTGTCAATCGTCTTATCTACTGCCTTGTAAAAATCATCTTGTTCCTCTTCAGATCTCAAAATTATTGTTTTAAGTGGAATAGTAATCTCTACTATTTGTTTTTTATTTCTTACCCTTACTAAGGCATTTGCTTGTATAGAATCATTGTCTTTTAAGTACTTATTTAATTTACTTAGTTTTTCTTCTAAGTATTCTTTCATTGAATCTGTTATCTTCAATTTATCTCCTCTTATATTGAATCGCATAACATCATCCTCCTTAATTGTATTTTAACATAGTAACAGAAAAAAAACTACTATTTTAGTAGTTGTTCTCTAGGACTATTCCTTTATTATTTTTTTTATTATTAAAAAGCTATTAGTTCTTGGACGATTTTCTAATAAAGGAATGGTTTTGGTTAACCAACTATTGTAGGTTCTTTAATTGGACATACATTTAAAGCTTGATAACCTTTTGGAGTATTGATTAGTTCAAATTCAACGTATTGTCCTTCTGATAAAGTCTTATAGCCTTCAACTTGAATTGTGCTGTAATGAATAAATACATCTTCGTTTTCTTTGTATTCAATAAAGCCATAACCTTTCTCATTGTTGAACCATTTTACGCGTCCTATCATACTGCCACCTCACCTTCTTTTAAAGCAGTTATACAACTGTTTCATCTTTGCTTGTGCGCGTATTTAGTGTACCAAATTATATATTAATTTTTTTGGTTTTCTTTAAATTGTTAATTTGTTTCTTTTTTCGGCGATTTTTCTTAGAACACTAGAGCATAATCACCATTTTAGGTGTTGTATTTGCAATTTAGAGATTAGTTATTAAAATATAATTTTTAGATGCTATTATTTAATTGAATAAGGAGTTACTATGAAAGATAAGTATATGAAAACAATGACTTCTTTTTTAACTAGATATCATGACTATACCGAAGATGAACTTGATAATATACGTTATAGTTTGGAAGGTGTCTATTTGAGTTTCACGAAGTTAGTAGTTATTGTTGCTTTGGCACTAATACTTGGAATTTGTAAGGAACTTTTAATATTACTTGTATTATTTAATATTATTAGATTTCCTGGTTTTGGATTCCATGCTAGAAAGAGCAGTGAGTGTTTAATTTGTTCTACTTTATTATTTATTGGTGTGCCTATACTTCTAAAATATGTGCAGCTAAGTAAATTTGCTTTATTTATTATTGGAAGTGTTTGTACGGTTTTGTTAGCAATATATGCCCCAGCCGATACTGTAAAAAGGCCCTTACCAAATAAAAAGAAGAGAAAAATTAGGAAAATCGCTACTACTATAATTGCGATAATTTATACAATAATATCTTTTTATCTCGATAGTTATAATTATACTATTAGTTATTTATTGATAGCTTCCTTGATGTTGGAAACTATCATGGTAAATCCTTTAACATATAAATTGTTTAAGCAACCGTATAGAAATTATTTAAATTATCAAAAGGCTTAAATATTAGAAATAATATTTTAGTAGATATAGGAGGTATAAAATGAAAAAAAGAATAGCTGGATTTATTGGCGCTTTAGCATTAATGCTTACTGGTGCTGCTAGTATGGGATGCATGGTTTTCCTTATTGATGAACCTACTGCTCCAAAAAGTTTAATTGACTAAATAAAAATAACAGTACTTTGAAAAAGAAAAGCTAAATATTTACTTTTCTTTTTTGTTCTTTATCTTTGATATTACGATTGTAATGTCTAATTATCTACAAATTAAATATATTATTGTAGAAATATAATATTGTTGTACATATCCTAACTTTCTATAAAAATATGTATTGAATTTTTTCGAATCATAGATATTTCATATGTGTCATTGCTCTATATTCAATCTATGTATATTTAAATCTTGTTCATCAATATCTTGGCTGTATGGTTCATTTAGTGGTTATTTTTATGTTTAAACATAGTAGTATATTATACATTTGACTAAAATGTTGACTTATTTTTGAATAGTCATTTTTTGGATATAATAATTAGAAATAATCTTTCGTTCAGATGACATCCAATCAAATCTTCTTATGAATTTATTGATTAAATATAGTCCTTTTCCATGACCTGGACCTTTGGTAGTATATCCTTTTTTTGCAATATGATCAATTTGTAATTTTGAACTCTTGAATTTATTAGATATTACAAAATTAACTTCTTCATTAAGACTATATATTTCTATAGTAACTAACTTCTTATTGGTCTCTACTGCTGCATCAATAGCATTATCTATATAAATACCTAAGACTTTTGAGATTACTTTGTTTTGTTCGTATGTTAAATTTTTTATAGTTGATGATAGACTATTGCTTATATCTAAAATTATTTTTACGTCTCTGTTTTTTGCTGATATAATCTTGTAATATAATAGTCCTTTGATACCTCCTTTTGGTATATTTTTTAATTCACCTAAAATACTGCTATCTTCTGTATCTAAATCATTAATAATACCATTTAAATATTTTTCTGCTTCTTTCTTTTTGTTACCTTCTACATAACCTTTGATAACTGCTAGTTGATTTTTGTATTCATGATTAATTAATGATACTTCATCAAAATTTTCTTCAAATTCCTGAAAATAATCAAATAGGCTATCATATTTATCCATTAGGTTATTATATTCAATTCTATCTTTTAAAAATATAATTATGATTATAAAGTATGTTACAGCAATTATGACATTAATCATGTATTTTTCGCTCCAGTCATAATTTAAGCTAATATTATACAATGTATATATCACTACTACAATTGATAATACAAATATGGATATAGTGGATATCTTGCCTTTATCATTTGCTTTATTAACAAACTTTATAAACTTATTTTTTATGGGCGATATGTTTATAGATATTAAATTAATAAGACATACACATAGATTACAAAAGATTATCCATTGCCAACAACCCCTCATCTGATCTAATGTTAAAAAATTAATAAAAATTAAACTTGATATTAAATCACTGGCTACTAATATAAACATACTTATAAACGTGGATAAAATAGTCTTGTAAATTGAGCTATTAATTATTAGTTTAATAACTACAATATATAATACAATTCGCATTAGTGTGCTATCTGTATTATACTTAATTCCATATGAGAAAAAGGTTATAGCGGATATAAATATTATTAAAAGTAATGTTTTAAAATCTCTAAACGTAGTTCTCTGTCCTAATACTGTTTTTGTAGTATATGTTATAGTTATACCACAGAATGTAGCACTGATAATTTTTGCCAATATATTAATCACACTTCATCAACTCCTTTTTCTTACTTCTAGCAACTAGGTGAGTATAACTACCATCATTGAACTCTAACTTGTTTGTTTTGGGAGTATATCTTACAACTTTGTCTTTATTTATTATTAAGCTCCTATGAACTTTTAAAAATCTATTGTCTAATCTTAATTTAATATCGTTTAGTGTGCCTGGAATATAACTAGTACCATAAGTCGTTCTAATAAGGCATCTCTTACTATCTGGTTCTTTTTCAATATTAATAATGTCTCTAAATTCTATTTTGTGAAAAATATGATTATATTCAAAGCTTAATGATTTATGCCTATTATTATAATTGCTAATGGCTCTTTTTAAATCTTGTTTAATATTATTTTCACAGTCATTTAGTTTATTTATAAAGTCCATTAGGTATAATCTATTGCTTAAGGCTTCATATCTATACTCTTCATGTGAAGTCACAACTATTATAATAGAAACCCAATCATCATATTTTTCTCTAATTATTCTAGCTGCATCTAAACCAGAGCCGAATTTGGTCTTTATATCTAAGAAATAAACTTTAAACCCAACATCTTCTTGTATAAACTTTTCAAATTCCTGACTGTAATTTTCAAAATAATAAACTTTATATTCTTGTTCATAGTTCATCATGAAGTTTTCTATGGTTTTTTTCATCATCTTTGAAAAGTTTTTATTATCATCACAAATAACAAAATTTAACATTCTCACCTACTCCTTATATACGTATAATTTTACCATATTTTTCCATAGTAGGATACAAAGTTTGCAAAAAGACAACTATTGTCCTTTAATAGTTGTCTTTCTAGAATTTTTATTATTTTTTTTTGGCTTCTTCTTTAATTTATTTTCAATTTCTTTAATTTTTTCTGGTGTTTTATCAGATATAATGGTGGTATGGAATACAAACCACAGTATTACGATGAAGAGAACTATATATATTATGATACCTAGATTAGAATCTTTTGTCATGAAAAGAATTGTTGCAATAGAGAATAATATATCTAACAAATATATTATAATAACGGTCGTTGTCTGTGAGAAATTCATTCCTAATAATTGATGATGTAAATGCTGTTTATCTGCTGAAAAAATAGGTTGTTTTTTCAATGTTCTTCTAATAATAGCAAATAAGGTGTCAAGTATAGGAATAGCTAGGATAGCGATAGGAACAAAGAATGATGTTAAGGCTGGTCCTTTAAACTCTAGCAATGATATTATAGCAATAATAAATCCTAAAAATGTGGAACAATCTCCAGCAAATATTTTAGCAGGATGAAAATTGTATAGAAGGAATCCTAGAGTCGAGCCTAACATAATGAATGTTAAAAGCATGACTAAACTACCATTTCTGCCCTGTTCAAGACCAATTATACCAATTGTTATAAAAAATATGGAACATATACCGCCACTAAGTCCATCTAGACCATCTATTAAATTTATAATATTCGTACATGCCGCAATAAATAAAATAGTTAGTGGATATGCGAATATACCAAAGTCAAGATTAAATCCGAAAGCAGTAATATTATTTAAAGTGATGTCTCCATAAAAAGTTATAACCGAAGCAGCAATTAGATGCCCTAAAAATTTTTGCCATGATTTAATAGGTTTAATATCATCAGTTATACCTGTTAAGATTACGATAAAACTTCCAATTAAAATAGAATTCATTTTTATACTTGGTGTTCCAAATAACATATATCCTAATAGAAAAGATAAAAATATACCTAACCCTCCAAAAAAGGGTGTAGACTTAGTGTGAATGTGCCTATTTCCTTCATCACTTCTAGGTATGTCCATAGCTCCTACATGTTTTGCTACTCTTATCATGATAGGCATTATTATAGCTGAACATAAAAATGTGGTAATAACTATTTGCGCAGCATTTAATATTTCTGTACTCATATTACTTAATCTCCATTTCTTCTAATAAAACTTGTTAAAATTAATTTTATTCGTATTTATTAAAATATTATAGCAGATTATTAAAATTTAGAAAAGGAGGTTGTAATCTTGGTTAATTATTATATCTGAGCTTTTTTTAATTGTTTTACATCTTCTAATAGTACTTTAGTACCCTCTACCACACATGTTAATGGTGACTGTGCAATAAGTACTGGAATTTCTAGCTCCTGTTTAAGTAGTTTGGGTAAGCCTTTTAAAAGTGAACCTCCTCCTGTTAAAATAACACCTTTATCAACAATATCGGCAGACAATTCTGGTGGTGTTTGTTCCAATACTTTAGTAATTACCTTGATAATTTTATTTAAGCTCTCTTTTAATGCTTTTTCAGTATCAGTTTGATTTATCTTTATAGTTGTGGGTAAACCCGATATAAGATTACGTCCTTTTATACTTATTTCCTTTTTTTGTTCTGGTTTATAAACATTGGCAAAATCAATCTTTATTTTTTCTGCTGTATTCTCTCCGATTAATACTTGATATTTTTCTTTTATATAATTAATTAAATCTTGATCAAAAACATTGCCAGCTACTTTGATAGAATCTGATGTAACAATATTGTTTAGAGATAATATTGCAATATCAGTAGTTCCTCCTCCTATATCTATGACCATATTACCACATGGTTTTTGTATTTTTACACCTGCTCCTATTGCCGCTACTTTGGGTTCTTCTTCTATAAAAACTTTCCTGGCACCAGTTCTTTCTGCGGCTTCTCTAATGGCATTTTTTTCAACCTCTGTAATGTTTGAAGGACAGCAAATTAATACTCTTGGTTTTGCAAATATATTTTTAGCCTTTACTTTTTTTATAAAACTATTCAGCATTATTTCAGTCACTTCAAAGTCTGCAATAACTCCATCCTTTAGAGGTCTGATAGCTTTTACTCTTTCAGGGGTTTTTCCTATCATTTCTCTTGCTTCATTGCCAACTGCTAAGACTCTATTATCAACAGTGTCTATTACGACAATGCTTGGCTCATTTAAAACTATTCCTTCCCCTTTTACATAAATTAGAACATTAGCTGTACCTAAATCGATACCTACATCTTTTGATAACACTTTTCTTCCTCCTTTATTATTAGTATGCGATATCTTCTTTTATTTAATCATATATTTTTTCTTTGTTGCCTCTCCGCCTTTTATGTGTCTTTCTTTTATATGACTTGAAAAAATCTCTAAAACTTGATAGTATTTCTCTTCATTTATTTGTTTTAATCTTGTTTGCATATCTTTATGAATTGTGCTTTTACTTATGTTTAGTTTCTGAGCCAACTCTCTTAAAGTAGTATTAGTGTCAATGATAATGTTTGCTTCTTTTAATACTCTTTCTTTTAGTGTTATTGTCATAAAAATCTCTCATTCCTTTTTTCGTTCAAGGCATATATAGTCAGAAAAATGATTATTTCTCTTACTATCTCCTCTTAATTTAAATATATAAGGAAAAAATGATTTTATGAAAAAAGAAGACCTTCATTATCTTCTTTTATTCGTGAGTATCTGTATTTTCTTCTGTTTTGGAAGTTTCTGTACTTTTTGTATCTTGTTCTAGTTCTTTATCGATATAACTTAAAGGATCTACAACTTGTCCTTTTAGATATAGTTCAAAGTGCAAGTGATTGCCCATATCCTTGTCTAAAGCATTTTCACCACTTTTTCCAAGTAATTGTCCGGCAGTTACTTTATCTCCTTTTTTGACATTTACTTCTGATAAACTTTGATATATGCTTGTGTAGTTATTGTCGTGTTTTATTTCTATGCATTGGCCTAGTAAATCATCCGTATTAACATTAGTTACTGTTCCATCCATAATACTTACTACATCAAAGGATTCTTCCAAAATGTAATCTACACCTGAATTTTGCATATAGGTATTATCATGGTAAGTAATAGAATTTTGCTGTTTTTCTTCATCAGCTTTATAGTCATAATAGTATTTTCCCACTTTTACTTTATCGTTAGTGTATGGTTTTAAAAGCTTTGTGACTTCTTTAACAACTGGTTCATCGGAATCAATTATGGACTCTGATACGTAAGTTATGTCTTCTGTGTTGTTGTCCTTGTTGGGTTTTTCGGTTAGGACATTAGCTACTCCAATTGTTACTAAAAGAACACCTACAAAAAAGCATGCATATAAACTTGGTAAAACATATGATTTTAATTTTCTATTTTTCATCTTTCCACCTCATTATAGAGTTTTAACCATAATAAGGCTTTTATACCTATAAATTACATTTTTGTTGATAAAAAGAAATCCCATAAAAAATTAGTTACAGGATAAATGATTGATAACGCAAGCAACAAATAAAACACTCGAGCTTTTATGATTTGATTTTTTTTGAATATTTGATTGATATTGATAGCGTCAAGTGACCAGATGACTAATATTGTTACTAAGATATATAATATTACTTTAGCATTCATGATTTTCCTCATACTTTTTGATTTTATCAATTCTTCTTTGGTGTCTTTCTTCATTTGAGAATGGAGTATTGATAAAAGTTTTAACTATTTTTAAAGCATCTTCTGATGGAAGCTTGGAACTTAAGGCGATAATATTAGCATCATTATCTTGTCTTGTATATTTAGCCTCTTCTAGATTGGAAACTTTAGCACAGCGAATATTTTTAACTTTATTGCAAGCTATGGATATGCCAATACCTGAGCCACATATAGCTATTCCCATATTAACTTTTCCTTTGACTAATGCCTCTCCTAGTTTAATGGCAAAGTCTGGATAATCATCTGTTGGAAAGTTAATAGGACTATAATCTATTATTTCATGTTGGGTGATGTTATTCATTAAATATTTTTTTAATTCTACTCCATTGTGATCAGTAACTATTCCTATTTTCATTGTAACCACACATTCCTTTCACTCGTTCAAGCAACACATAGTCATATAACCAATTATTGTTCAGACTAAACCTCTCTTTTTATTAGTATAACAAATATCCACAGATTATGTGGATATTTTTTTAAATTTTTTTCACAATAATTTTTTTCCACAATAAATGTGTATTTAGATAATAACCTAAAATTTGATAGCTTAAAATAATACACTAAAAAATCAGCAATTATGCTGACTGTTCAGTTTTATCGAATCCATATTTTTTGTTAAATTTATCAACTCTACCTGCACGAGATGTCCTATTCTGTTTTCCTGTATAAAAAGGATGACATTTTGAACAAACTTCTACTGATATCTCTTCTTTTGTTGATTTAGTAGTGAAAGTTTCTCCACAGGCACAAGTCACTTTAGCATCTTTATATTCAGGATGTATATCTTTTTTCATTTTATCTCTCCTTCCGCCATAACTTTCTATAAGTTATAGTAATTCACAGCGAGATTATTATAACAACTTTTTTTTAAGATAGCAAGTATTTTCCAAAATCTTCCGAATTTT
>CANRBB010000035.1 GCA_947628745.1 uncultured Bacilli bacterium
ATTCAATATTTTCGTGTGAACAGTTGGAGATTATTAGTAAGAATGTGTGTGGGAGAAATGTTTATACGAAAAAATAGAGAAATGTTTATACGAAAAAATAGAGAAATGTTTATACGAAAAAATAGTTGACTTTGTGTGATATTTATCATATACTATTAGCAGTTAAGAAATGGAAAGAGATTTATATCCACCCGATTGTGAGTAACGATGGGTTAATGCCAAAAGAATAATTATATTTTTTTCGTGTATTAAGGTGGATAGCGTACTCCACTTTTTCTTATGTTATGGAGGTGTTATTTATAGCAAACGGTAAAAATGATTTACTTATCAATGATCAAATAAGAGCTAAAGAAGTATTGGTAGTAGGACCTAAGGGGGAACAAGTTGGTGTTAAAAGTATTAAAGATGCTTTGACACTTGCTAGCTATGCTAATCTTGATTTAGTGCTTATTAGTTCTAATGCAAATCCACCAGTTTGTAAAGTAATGGATTATAATAAATATCGTTACGAAAAACAAAAAAAGCAAAAGGAAGCATTAAAAAAGCAGAAGGCTAGTAGATCTGAACTTAAGGAGTTTAGATTGTCACCTACTATTGATGTAGGAGATTTTGAGACAAAACTTCGTAATGTCACAAAATATCTAGAAAAAGGTGACAGAATTAAAGTGTCTGTTCGTTTTAGAGGAAGACAGATGGCACATACAGATTTAGGTGAAGAAGTATTAATGCGTTTTGCTGATAGACTTCAAGATTATGGTGACATTCAGGAAAAGCCAAAACTAGAAGGAAGACAGATGACAATGCTTTTGGTACCAAAGAAAGATAAAAAGTAAGAGGAGGAATAGAAATGCCAAAAATCAAGACACATAAAGGAACAAAGAAAGTTTTAAAAGTGAGAAAAAGTGGTAAGGTGAAAATGTATTGCCCTGGTTCTCGTCATAATACAGGTAGCAAACCTACTAAATTTAATAGAAAAAATAGAAAAGGAAATAGTCTAAGTAAAGCAGATCGTAATAGACTAAAAAATGTAATCTAAAGTAAGTAGAGGAGGAAAAAACATGGCAAGAGTTAAAAATGGAGCTGTAACGAAAGCTCGTCATAAGAAAGTATTAAAACAAGCAAAAGGATACTTTGGTAGTAAACACCGTTTATATAAAAGTGCTAAAGAACAGTTAATGCATTCAGGACAATATGCATTTCGTGATCGTAAACAAAAGAAAAGAGATTTTCGTAAGTTATGGATTACAAGAATTAATGCCCGTTGTCGTGAAAATGATATAAGTTATTCAAGATTTATTGAAGGATTAAATAAGGCAGGAATTGAAGTAAATCGTAAGATGTTAGCAGAAATAGCAATTAATGATCCTAAAGCATTTAGCGAATTAGTAAAAGTTGCTAAAGATGGCAAAGCTGGTAAGATAAAAGCTAATGAAGTAAAGGATGTTAATGAAGTAACTATAACTAAAAAAGGTACAACTTCAAAGAAAGATACTACTAAAAAAGAAAAAGGGGCTACTCCTAAGAAAGAGGAAAATAAAATAGATTATGAAAAGATGACAGTAGCTGAATTAAAAGAAGTTGCTAAAGAAAGAAATATTTCTGTTACAGGGCTAAAGAAAGCTGAAATTATTGAATTATTAAATAAATAAAAATAGACATATAAGTTATTTTCTTGTCTAGTGCCCAATGGGTGGCAAGTTATGAGACTTATAGAAGAAAAAAACAAAAGGAGAAAAATATGAGTACAATCGTATCAATGAATTATTTATTAGAAGCTGGTGTTCATTTTGGACATCAAAAGAGAAGATGGAATCCAAAAATGAAGGAGTACATCTATACTACAAGAGATGATATATATATTATCGATTTAAGTAAAACAGTTAAAAAGTTAGAAGAAGCTTATGAAGCTATGAAAAAGATAGCTGAAGATGGTGGTAAAGTTCTATTTGTAGGAACTAAGAAACAGGCTCAAGAAGCAGCAGAAGAGTGTGCAGTTCGTACTAATAACTATTTTATTACAGAAAGATGGCTAGGTGGAACACTTACTAATTTCAAGACTATTCGTTCAAGAGTTCGTAGAATGGATGAAATTGATAAGATGGAAGAAGATGGAATATTTGATTTACTTCCTAAAAAAGAAGTTATTCAAATAAGAAAAGAATATGAGAAGTTGAATAAAAACTTACGTGGTATTAGAGAAATGAAAAAATTACCTCAAGCATTGGTAATTGTTGATCCACGTAAAGAAGAAAACGCTATTAAAGAGGCACATATTTTAGGAATTCCTGTATTTGGAATTGTAGATACAAACTGTGATCCTGACTTAGTTGATTATGTAATACCAGGTAATGATGATGCAGTACGTGCAGTAAAACTAGTTATGGGTGTACTTACTAATAGTATAGCTGAAGTAATTGGTACAGAAGTAATTGATTATGTTGGCGATGATGATAAGAGTAGTAAAAAGCCAGTAGCTAAAAAAGAAACTGTTAATTCTACAAAAGATTTAGATGACTCTGAAAAAGATCATGAAGAGTTAGAAAAAAGTGTTGAAAGTGAAAAAGAAGATTTAACTACTTTAACTTTAACTGATTTAAAGGCTCGTGCTAAAGATAGTGGTGTTAAAGGTTATTCAACAATGAAAAAAACAGAATTAATTGAAGCTTTAGAAAAATAAGGAGATAAACATGTTTAGTGCTAGTGATGTTAAGGAATTAAGAGAAAAAACAGGAGCAGGAATGCTTGATTGTAAAAAAGCATTGGATGCTTGCAGTGGAAATATGGAAGCAGCAGTAGATTGGCTTAGAGAAAAAGGTATTAGTAAAGCAGCTAAAAAAGAAGGTCGTGTTGCAGCTGAAGGAGTTTGCGTTGTTAAATGCAAAGAAAACAGTGCTGTAATTTTGGAAGTAAATTCAGAGACAGATTTTGTGGCTCAAAATCAAGAATTTTTGAATTTTGCTGATTATTTGGCTGATGTTATCCTAAATAATGAAGCTACTACTGTGGATGAAGTATTAGAAATAAGTGATGATGGAGAATTAATAAAAGATAAACTTATCGCTTTAACTGCTAAGATAGGTGAAAAGTTAAGCTTCCGTCGCTTTGAAAAATTAGTTAAAAGTGATGAAGAAGTATTTGGAAGTTATATCCATATGGGTGGAAAAATCGGTGCCTTAGCAGTATTAAAAGGTTGCGATGAGACCATTGGTAAGGATGTTTGCATGCATGTAGCAGCAATGGCACCAGTTTGTCTAAACAAAGAAGATGTTCCAACAGAGTTACTTGAACATGAAAAAGAAGTTATTAAAGAACAAGTAATGAGTGAAGGAAAACCTGCTGATATAGCAGAAAAAATGGTTAATGGTAGAATTAATAAATTCTATAAAGAAATCTGTTTGGCAGAACAAGAATTTATTAAAGATGCAAGTGTTAATGTTTCTACTTACGTTAAAAACAACGGAGGAGAAATTATTAAGTTTGTTAGATTTGCCGTAGGTGAAGGAATTGAAAAGAAGGAAGAAGATTTCGCACAAGAAGTAATGAACCAAGTTAATGCTAGTCAGAAGTAAAGACTCCAATAGAGTCTTTTTTAAACCCCAAGAGTGATTAAAGAAGGAGATTGATTATGACAAGAATAGAAGCCTTAGATTTATTGACATTAGTTAAAAGCAATATGAAGATGTATCCGTTAACAGATAGCTCATTCTTTACAAGATTATTAGATTTAGATGAAGATACTGTTAGTGATATTTTGACAGATAAAAATAAAGAAGAACAATTATGGAAGTTAAAAATCGCAGTAGATGGATATTCATTAGATACTGATAGTAGAAATGAGCTAGTTAGCTTATTAAGTACAGTTGATTTTAATGAACAAACATCAATCTATAGAATAGTAAAAAAGTTGGATAAAGAGATTATGGAGAGTAAAGAATTATTTCTAAAAAGTCTTAGTGGAATAAAAAGAATGCTTGAAAATATGGACAAACAGAAAATATTATATGGTATAAAAACAATAAATAATGTAAATATTTTAACCAGTGATAATTATTCTAAGATTTTAGACTTAGTATTAGAAGCTAAAAGTGAAAAACTAGCTAAAAGTATTTATGCCGTAGCAAGTAATAAAATGGTTTTGTCTAAAGATGATAGTTTAGAGATAATTGAACAAGTTGCTATGCAAAGTGATGATGAAATAGCAAATAGTGTAAGTGTGGTAGCTAGTAATAATAAAGTATTAGAAAGAGAAGATTATCTAGATATTATTAAGACTGTGGGCTCATTAAAACACAAGTGGCAGGCTGTATTTATGCAGACAGTAGCTACTAATGAAAAAGTATTAAATAGTAATGAATATTTAAAAATTATTGATATGGGAAAAAGGACTACAGATCCATGTAAGGCATATTATGCAAGACAGGTGATAACTATGGATAAAGTATTAGATAATAGTAATGCCTTAGACTGGTTAGCTTTAATACTAAATACGGATGATGAAAAACTCACTATAAATATGATTACCATTATTAAAAATGAAGTTAGTAAAGATAATGCTAGTGAAGATTTAACAGCTACTAAGTTAATTAATATGGCTAAAGAGGGTATTCGCTTAAAGAATGAACCACTTCAAAAAAATTTAGCAGATGTATGTGCATGTGTTGGCTTAGATAGTTTGGTACAAATTATAACTAGTGTTCAAGATAATTGTATACATAGTAAAACTAAAGTTTTGACTAATAAATGTAATTGATTAAGGAAACTTAATCTTTTTTTTGTTAAAATTTCTTTTGAGTTTTTACCATTATGTTATATAATTAAATAAGATGGAGGAAGTATTATGGCAAGAACTAAAAAAGAAGTAACTGTGGGTGCTAGTAGATTAAAACCAAAGAAAAAGAGAATTTTTGGGAAAATACTTTTAACCTTAATAATTGGAATTTTGTTAGGTGGAGGGGGAGTATACTATTATTTGGAAATTTATGTAGGTGATAATTCAGATAAGTCTTTGTTGCCAAAGCAAGATAAGGAGAAAAATACTGATGATGATAATTTAAATATTAAAGATTTATCGGTTGATAGTTATTTAGTTAAAAGTTTGATGAATAGAATTCATTTTCAAGATGGAACTAATGAAGAAAAAATATTGTATGTTAATGAAAAGACTAAAGCAAAGGAATTATCGGAAAATTATTTGGATAAGTTGTTATTAAAGGAGGCTTTTCAGATGCAATCATCTTTTACTGATACCGTATCAGTTAGTGATTTGGAAGTAGCGCGTACAAACTTATTTGGTAACAATTATGAAATTGTCATTCCTACTGATAAAGAATTGGGTACGTGTCCTACATTTACTTATAATATAGGTGATAGAACATATACTAGAGATAATGTTGTTTGTAATGTGAATAATGATATAGAAATAGTTTATAAAACAGTATCAGCATCTATGCAAGAGGAAAAGCAAGTAAGTATATATGAAGTGGTAGCTTTTGTAGAGAAAGATAAAGTTTATAAAAAAATAGATGGTTCTAATAATTTAAGTGAAGAAGTAGATAATATAGATGTAGATAATTTTAATATTAAAGATAATGTACAATATTTTAATCGTTTTAAATATAATTTTAGTTATGATAAAGAACATGATAATTATGTGTTTGAAAGTGTGGAATTAGTCAAATAAAACTACTCTCGAGTGGAGAGTAGTCTTTTATTTAATTCTAATACTTGTTATAATTGGTTGATTTTTTTTGCTAACAGTTCCATTGTTATCTTCTACCTTGGTATCTTTACAGATTTTATCGACGATATCCATTCCCTCAGTCACATGACCGAAAGCAGCATATTCACCGTCTAGGTAAGTGCTATCAGTTTGAACGATAAAGAATTGAGAAGAAGCACTATCTTTTGATTCACCAGTACGAGCCATTGAGATAGTTCCTCTAGTGTGGCTAATATTATTTTCAACGCCATTACTTGAGAACTCTCCTTTAATAGTGTCTTTGGAACCGCCTGTACCATCACCTGAAGGGTCTCCTCCTTGAATCATGAAGCCGTCAATGATACGATGAAAAGTTAGACCATCATAAAACTTGTCCTTAGCTAATTTTACGAAGTTAGTAACCGTGATAGGGGCAACGTCGGCATCTAATTCAACTTTAATAGTGCCATAATTTTTAACCTTTATTTCAGCATTAACCTTACCACTCATCAAATCATCCTTTCCACAACCAGTTATTAATAAGCATGTAATTAAAATAATAACAACATAACCTATCTTTTTCATGTTCCATCCTTTCTTTATAAAAGATATCATATGATAAAGAAAAATACAAGAGAGAACAGACTATAAAATTTATAAATATCTTGAGTGTTATAAATAATTATAGTAAAATACTAGTAAGGAGAGATTAGGATGCAAGATGATTTAATAAAAGAAATAAAAGAAAAAATGGAAAAGTGCTTAGAAAACTTAGATAAAAAGATGGCAACGGTTAGAGCGGGAAGAGCTAATCCTTCAAGCCTAGATAATGTTAGTTGCGAATACTATGGAACAATGACACCTATAAAACAACTAGCTATTATTTCAATTCCAGAGGGAAATCAATTGTTGATAAAGCCATTTGATAAGAGTGCTTTAGGCTCTATAGAAAAAGCCATATTAGCTTCAAACTTGGGATATAATCCAACAAATGATGGAGAAACGTTACGTATAATTGTTCCACAATTGACGGAAGAAAGAAGAAAAGAATTAATCAAACAAGTTAAAGTATTAGCCGAAGATGCTAAAGTAGCAATCAGAAATATTAGACATGAGGGGATAGATGAAGTTAAGAAACTAGAATTAGCAATGGACGATGCAAAAAATATAGAAAATAGAATACAGGATTTAGTAAACACATATAATAAAAAAGTTGAAGAATACTTAAAACAAAAAGAACAAGAACTATTAACAGTATAATAAGTGAGCAAAAAATCGACAAAAAAACATATAAATTAATGAGGTGATTTATATGTTTTTTCATATCTTTGAAATGGTTCATAACCTTTTCTTTACAGGAAGTTATTCAAATCAAATCTTTCCAGAACCACTTTCAAGTGAGGAAGAAGCAAATTGTATAGAGAAGATGCTTTCAGGAGATAAAGATTCAAGGAACAAACTTATAGAACACAATTTAAGACTAGTAGCCCATATAGTAAAAAAATTTGATTTTAAAGAGGGAGAGCAAGATGATTTAATTAGTATAGGAACAATTGGGTTAATTAAAGGCGTTGATACATATTCAAACTTAAAAAATGTAAAACTAACGACTTATTGCGCAAGATGTATCGAAAACGAGATCCTAATGTTTTTTAGAGCAAATAATAAAAATAATAAAAATGTATCCTTAAATGATGCGATAGGATATGATAAAGATGGTAATGAAATAGCAATTCTAGATGTTTTAAAAACACCAAAAGAAGATTTTTTCGAAAGTATAGCATTAAAAGATGATATTAATCTCTTAAATCAATATTTTAATTTGTTAACAAGTAGAGAAAAAGATATTTTAATGAGAAGATACGGACTTTATGGTGAAGAAGAACATACTCAAAAAGAAATAGCAAAATCATTACATATATCCAGAAGTTATGTATCAAGAATAGAAAAAAGAGCACTAACAAAAATATTAAGAGAATTTATAAAAAATAATCAAATGGAATAAAAAACATGTTTCAATAAGAATTATTTAGGTTATAATAAATGTAGAAATTAAAGTAAATGGTGAAGTAAATATGGCAAAGAAAAGAAGTAAAAGTAACAATAAAAGAAAGAAAAAATATAAGAAATATACACAAAGATCTAAAGTAGTTATACCTCAAAATAAATTAAATAAAAATGATGATAGAAAAAAAGATAATAAAGACTTAGAAGAAGATCTAAAAAAATTAAAAAATAAAATTAAAGATAAAAAACAACAAGATACAGTAGAATTAAAATATACAATTAGTACAGAAGAAATGTTAAAAGATGACTTTAAAGTAACCATAGATGAACATACAAATAATATAGATATTATTGTAGAAAAAGTTAAAAAAGAAGATAGTACCAAAAATGAACAGAAGAAAAAAACAACTAATAAAACAAGTAAGAAAATTATTGTGGGAGCAAGCATAATACTTTTAGTAACAACTCTTTATATATTATTTATGCCAAGAATTATATTAAATGGTAAGAATACTTTAGTTATAAATTATAAACAAAAATATAAAGAGCCAGGTTATAAAGCGGTTATTTTAAATAAAGAGTTAAATAGCAGTATTAAAAGTTATGGAAAAGTAAACGTAAATAAACTTGGTACTTATAAAATTAAATATATATTAAATTATAAAGGTATAAGAAGAATAAAATATCGAAAAGTGATTGTTAAAGATATGACTAAACCATTTATTAAGTTAAATGGCTATAAAAAAACCTATGTATGTCCTAATACTAAATATCAAGAAGAGGGATTTATAGCATATGATAATTATGATAAAGATATTACTAAGAAAGTAAAAATAATAAAAGATGATAATAAATATGTATATAAGGTTAAAGATAGTAGTGGAAATAAAACTACAAGTATAAGAAACTTAATATATGAAGATAATGTTAAACCTGTTATATCTATTAGTGAAAATATTTTTATTAATGAGGGCGATAGTTATGAAAATAAATACTTTGCAATAGATAATTGTGATAAAGATATTACTAGTAAAGTTAAAGTAACGGGTAGTGTAAATTCTAACAAAGCAGGAGAATATAAACTTTTATATAAAGTGGTTGATAAAGCGGGAAATGAAAGTAGTGCTGAACAAATTATACATGTTAGTAGAAAAAATCAACCTGGAACAATCTATTTAACATTTGATGATGGACCACAAGAAGGAACGACTAATGTTATTTTGGACATTCTAAAAGAAGAAAATGTTAAAGCTACTTTCTTTATTACAAGCAGTGGTCCAGATGAATTAGTTAAAAGAGAAGATGAAGAAGGACATATAGTAGCTATTCATACATCATCACACAATTATCAAACTGTATATTCGTCCGTTGAAGCCTTTTATAATGATTTACAATTAGTAAAAGATAGAATAAAAAGAATTACAGGTAAAGATAGTATGATATTGAGATTCCCAGGTGGAAGTAGTAATACAGTAAGTAGAAGATATAAAGATAAAATTATGACTACTTTAACAGAAGATGTAATTAATAAAGGCTATTCATATTATGACTGGAATATAAATAGTGGAGATGCAGATGTATGCCATGATAGAGAATGTGTATATAATCATGTAACACAGTCATTATCACACGATAGAATAAATATGGTTTTAATGCATGATATAAAACCATATACAAGAGATGCATTGAAAGATATAATAACTTATGCAAAAGAAAATGGTTATACTTTCTCAGTAATAGATAAAAATACTCAGATGGTAAGACAAAGAGTAAATAACTAGACAAAGAGTAAATAACTAGACAAAGAGTAAATAACTAGAAATAAGTTGCGAAATAAATAAAAATGTGTATAATAGTGATATGTTGTTTAACATGTAAAGCAAATATATAAAGATATTTAAATAAATTAAAGACTATTATATAATAAAATAAGGGTGATTTGATGAAGTATATTCCTTATATGTATAAGAAAAGTATTTTCGAAATACCTTATGATAAGTTAAAGAAAGATAATATTAAGTGTTTAATATTTGATTTAGATAATACTTTAGCTTTGATTAGTGAAAAACAATGCCCAGAAAATACAATTAAATTAATTAATGAATTAAAAAAAGATTTTATAATAGTTATTATTACCAATAATAATAAAAAAAGAGTTATACCATATCAAGAAGTTTTAGATATAGACGCTATATACTTAGCGATGAAACCGTTTACTATAGGTCTAAAGAAAGTAATGAAAAAGTATGATTTAAAGAAAAGTCAAATGGTTATGATAGGAGATCAGTTAGTAACTGATATAAAATCGGGAATAGATTTTGGTATAAAAAGTATTTTAGTTGATCCATTAGGAAGAAAAGATTTAAAAATAACAAGTTTTAATAGATTAATAGAAAAAAGGATTATTAACAATTATGAAAAGAAAAACTTGTTTGAGAGAGGTAAGTATTATGAGTAAGAAATGTCTTGGATGTGGTATTGAGTTACAAGATGAAAATTTACTTTTAGAGGGTTATACAGCTAATTTAGAAAACGACTATTGTCAACGATGCTTTAGATTAAAAAATTATGGTGAATATCAAAACACTACAAGATCTAATGAAGAATTTCATCAAATCTTGGAAGCAGTGGCAAAAACTAAAGATTTAGTTATATATGTGTCTGATATATTAGATGTAGAACAAGATTTATATGATATACGTAAGCTTTTACCAAATAAAATATTATTAGTATTAAATAAAAGAGATGTTATACCTAAGTCAGTAAAAGATGAAAAAATAATTAGTTATTTTAAAGAAAAATATGATTTTTTCAATGATATAGTAATAGTTAGTAGTGTTAAAAATTATAATATAGATAACTTGTTGAGACGTATAAAATATTTTCAAGTTACAAAACAAGTTTACGTAGTAGGTCGTACCAATGCTGGTAAAAGTAGTTTAATAAATAAATTAATTAAAAATTATTCAGAAAGTTGTCAAGAATTGACTATTTCGCCATTACCATCTACGACATTAAATACTGTAAATATTGAGATTAATGAGCATTTAACAATTATTGATACTCCTGGAATTATAGATGAAGAGTCTTTGACTAATTATATATCTGATGATTTATTTAAAGTAGTTTCTCCTAGAAAAGAAATAAAACCAAGGACATATCAGCTTAGAAAGGGGCAATCTCTATTAATAGGCGATTTTGTTAGACTTGATTATATAGAAGGGGAAAAGAATAGTTTTACGTTATATATATCAAATGATGTTAAAGTTAAAAAGATCGTTAGTGGTAAACATGAAGATTTAAAAGAGTTATCAAAAAGAACATATCAACTTCCTTTTAATCAAGATATTGTAATAAAAGGTTTAGGTTTTATTAAAACAGTAAATAGGGGGATAGTAGATATATATTTGAATCAAAGAGTTGGAACTTTTTTAAGAGAAAATTTAATATAGTTGTTTAATAGTGGAGGATAGTTATATAAAGCATGACGTAATGTCATGTTTTTTTATAGCAATTTTTCTTGCAATTTAATGACGGGGGGGGGGTATAATAGAAATGAGAGTAAATAATAGAAAGTGCAAATGTGAAAGACAAGATGTAGTCTAGTATTTTGATAAAAAATTAGTTACTTTTGTTGTTTTCATAGTGTAAGAAACTTGGAGGATTAAACTTATGGGAAAGAAAAAAATAAATAAAATAATGATAATTGTAGTGTTACTTTTGTTTATGGTAATGGGAATAGGTTACTCATAT
>CANRBB010000036.1 GCA_947628745.1 uncultured Bacilli bacterium
GGGGGTATAATAAAAATGAGAGTAAATAATAGAAAGTGCAAGTATGAAAGACAAGGTGTAGTTTAGCGTTTGATAAAAAATCAGTCACTTTTGTTATTTTCATAGTGTAAGAAACTTGGAGGAATAATATTATGCGAAAGAAAAGAATAAATAAAATGATGATAATAGCAGTATTATTTTTGTTTATGATAATGGGAATAGGGTACTCATATTTATCTAAGACATTAGGAGTAAATGGAAATGTAACAGTAAAACCTAAATTATGTAAAAGGGCTGAGAGTCTCCATATTGAGACATGTAATCGCTCAGATGAGGCCTATTTTTGCAGTAGTGCTGGATATAGTTTAGGTGATGATATTGTTTATGGAAATTATGGTGTTAGTGGTGAACTAAAGTCAGGTGATGCATTTGACTGTGATGTTGATGGAGATGGAGTCTACAATAGTGACACGGAAAGATTTTATTATGTCAGTGATTACTATGACACGACAACTAAATCATTTAATAGTGATTATGCTACTTTAATCTATTATAATAATGTGAAAGCTGGAGCCCCCGATGATAAGTCAACATTTGCATATGACTCTAGTAATGAGAACTGGCATGGACCTGTAACTGGATATGCAGAGTTACCAAGTACAAGAGAGTGGAGTAGAGTAACATTGTTAAAGGATACTAGACAGTTGTTGAATGAAAAAGGAGAGGCAACAACGGGTAATGGTTCTAATGTTTTAGGAACGTTTACTTATACTGATAAAGCTGCCAGATTATTAACTGTCCTAGAAGTAAACCAGGCTTGTGGTATAACTGTGGGCAGTTATGTGACTGGAGAATTAGATGCTTGTGAATACTTATTGGAACACACACAATATTCTAGTGGTGATATCACAAGATTTTGGTGGTTAGAAACCACACTTGCATCCAGTTCCAATCGTGTCTGGTACGTGATTGGTAACCGTCGTGCAGTGGACGAGTACTATGAGGTCAATTCTAATTACATTGGTATTCGGCCTGCAATAGATGTAGCAAAAACTAATATCGATTATTAAAGCTGAGAAATTTGTTTGTAAATGTGTTGAAATTATTTCTTTTCTTTAGTGCTATGTATAACAATTTAGCACTTGTTATTTTTCGCTATTTTATTTTTTATAATATTCTGTGTTATAGACTTCTCGTTAGAAATTTGGTACACTACTTATAGTGATAAAGGAGTATAGTTATGAAAGTATTGTGTATTGGACATATGGCATATGATATTACGTTTCTTTTGGAAAAGTTTCCTCTGGAAAATACTAAAAATACAGTTGATTCTTGTGTGACAGGTGGTGGAGGACAAGCTTGCAATGCTGCGTATTTGCTTTCTAAGTGGGGCTTAGATGTAGATTTATCAGGTGTTGTGGGCAATGATTATTATGGAAATAAAATATTAGAAGAATTAGATGATGCTGGTGTAAATATCAAGTATGTAATACAAGAGGATGGGGATACTGATTTATCAGTTATAATAGCTAGTCAGTGTGATAGGACAATCTTATCAAAGCCTTCAACAAGAGATACTTTTGTTACAATAAAAGATAAATATGAAGCTATTCTTTTAGATGGAAGTATGTATGATACCGCTCTAAAGGTTTTAGAAAATAATCCTTATTGTTTAACTATACTGGATGCTGATAAATTAAATAATCATACTATTGATTTGGCTTCTAAAGTGAAAATAGTGGCGTGTAGTAAAACTTTTGCAGAAAAATTTAGTGGTAGAAAAATAGATGATTTGGATATGCAAACGTTAAGAGAAATTTATGATTTATTAGAACAGAGTTTTAAAAATATAGTAATTATTACTTTGGATGAAAAGGGATCATTTGTTAAGATAAATGATAGATATGAAATTATTTCTAGTATTCAAGTTGAAACAATAGACTCAACAGGAGCAGGAGATATGTATCATGCAGCTCTTCTTTATTTCATATTGCAAAAATATTCTTTAAATACGGCCATTAAACTTGCCAATATTACGGGAGCTTTAACTACTACTTTTTTAGGTAATAGAAATCAAATCGCGGATGTTCGCTTAGTGCTAGAATTGGGTGAAAATAATGATATTATCTAGTTATCCAACAATTGATTTACATGGTTACGATAAGGAATATGCTATATATATGGTAAAACAGTTTATAGAAGATAACTATAAATTAAAAAATAGATTTGTTGTTATTATACATGGTATTGGCAAAGGAACTCTTTTTAGGGCTGTACATGAATATTTGAAGTCTGATAGGCGTGTTAAAGAATATAAATTAGATACTATAAATACAGGTTGTACCATAGTTACTTTACACATTGATAAAATTTAAATTCAAAAGATAGTGGTAAAATAAAGATGATTTTGAGATATAATTATTAACTATATATTCTTATTTTGATATAATTATTGAATGGGGGAATTTATATGCAACAAATAAATGTATATTTTGATGAAAGTTGTCATCTATTAAAAGATAATTCTAATGTATTAGGTATCGGTTGTTTATATTGCTCTGTTGAATATAAAAAGGAAATAATGTACAACATAAGAGCAATTAAAAGGAAACATAATTTTAGTCGTGATCATGAAATAAAGTGGACTAAAGTTTCTAAAGGTAAAATTCAATTATATAAAGATTTAATTGATTATTTATTTGAAGAAAAGAACTTATATTTTAGGGCTATAATAACACTGCATAAAGATAAATTAGTTGTATCTGGTGAAGAAGAATATAGACACTGGTATGAAAAAATGAATTATTATTTATTTAATAAGATTATAAATTATGGTTATGTTTATAGATTGTTTTTAGATAAAAGAGATACTAAAGGAAAAGAAAACTTAAGTAAATTAGAAGAAGTTATATGTAATAGTAAATATGATTTTAATATGATAACAATTAAAAGTATTGATGATATTACATCAAATAATAATGAGTTAATACAATTGACAGATTTATTAATAGGTGCATTAACTTACTATCATAGAGGATTAACTACTAGTACTGCAAAAACAGAGATTATAAAATATTTAATGACTAAAACAAATATTTCTGAAACATCAAAGTGGAACGATACAAAGTTTAATTTATTGATTTGGAGTCCGAAGGATAATTATGGGAAATAATTTTGATTATGATAGTTTTGTTTCAGAAACATATAAAAAATTCCAAGAATATTTTTGCAATAATAAAGTATTAAAATATAATGGAATAGAGTATCCAATAATAATAAATACAAATGATGTTGAATTTGATGGTAAGCCCAGAATTTTTTGGCATATTTGTTCTTTAGGTGAAGAAAACGGGTTATATTTTGACAGTGTTAAGAAGAGGTTAAAATTTAGTGTATTTCCTTGTATTAATCATATTTCATCAGTTAATTGTCAGTTGAAATGTAATTTAGATGATGAATCTATTCAATTAAGAGATAATCGTGTACCTTGCATATATAGAATGAGTAAAATAGATAATTTGAAAGTTGCTATGGATTTGTTTAATAATCAAAGCAGTAAAATTAAGTGGTGGACTAAAACTGAAAAATCACAAAAGAATAAAAAAACTAAGAAAATGTTGAAAATCAGATATATAGATGACTTAGAAGATTATGTTATTATGTTTGAATTTAGATATACAGATGCCAGTAAGAATCAGATAAGTAGATTTCAATTTGTTACTGCTTATCAAATTTTTGATAATAATACTAAGGAAAGATTTGATTTAGAATATCAAGATTACATTAATATAAAGGCATAAAAAAACCATCTCGCTACCAGCGAGACGGACTTTCAAGCTGCAACTATGGGCAGTTGAACAATTAAATTGTAGCATAAATAACTAGTTAAGTCAATAATTTGAATAATATACTACAATAATATTTTATTCAAATACTTAATCTTTATTCATAAATGTAAATGACTTTTTTGTATTGTTTATAGTATAATGATATTAATAATTGGGAGGAAATTCAAAAGATACTGGTAATGATGTTAATCATTAGTTAAAATTATACCGATTTATAATATAGATAACAAACAAAGGTGAACTCTGTTTGTGAGAGTATTGTAAATGATGAAATCTAAAAAGCAAGGGTAAGATAAATCGTGAAGTCAAGATGAACTCACTTTGCTCGCCCCTTGCTTTTAATTTTTCATCTCGGTCTCTTAAAACTTGTTCTAATTGTTTCTGATTATCTATTCTTAATTGTTCTTTTTTAACCGGATCTTGTTTATTATTTTTAACTCGTTTTGTTTCGTAGAAGATATTATAGTATTTAACTCTTACTACTTTGGTTAAAACATTTTGATAGACAGTTATTTCTGTTCCTTTATATATTTGTTTAATAGAATTGTCTTTATCTAATATTTTATAGTAATTATTATTTCAAGAAATCATATTACCATTAAGGATGGTTCTTTTATCTCTAATGCATAAAATATTAGACAAATCCATATTATCCAAAGTAACAAACTCAGGTATGAGTTTAACTAATGATAAGGTATAATTTTAAAAAAGATTAAAAATAGTGGTAAAAAAAGATTAAAAATAGTGGTAATGATTGACTTTTCAAGCCTTCTATGCTATAATATAAGACATTTGAAGGAGGGGAGTTTGATGTATGATGGTGATGAGATAGATGATAGAGAGTCTTCTATTAGAAAAATACTCTTAAAAGTATTATTAATCATCTTTATCATTTTATTGTTAGTGTTTATTGTACCTAAGTTTTTATCTTATCAGCACAAAGTAAAAGCACAAAATAGTAATTCTTCTAGCAAGATAGAAACTGAAGTGTTGACTAAATTAGAAAGTACGGGAATAAAATACTTTAATGAAGATAATATACCTACAGAAGTTAATCAAAATAAAAAAGTTACGTTAGCAAAACTTAAAGAACAAGGTCTTATCAAAAATCTTAATAATGGTAGTCAGAAATGTGATGATAAGAAGTCATACATAATGCTTACTAAGACTAGCGAAGACTATATTTTAAAAACAGTAGTAGTAAGCGGATCAAATTCTGATTATAAACTATTACATGTAGGTAAATATGATTACTGCAATAGCACTTTGCTATGTGAAAAGAAAACAGATGAAGTAGATTTGTTTAATCAAGATGAAGAAAAACAAGGAGATGATAATAGTACAAGTTCTAATAACACCAATAGTGATATAAGTAATGCAAAGATTCCTCAACTTAGTGCCTTTACAGAGTGGAGCGAATATCAAAATGTCTCATGTGATACTAATGAGGTCACTTGTGATATTAATGATACAACTTGTCTAAAGGAAATAAGAATTCTTAGAAAAGAGGAAGCAGTAGGAACTACAAACAAAACATTTGATACAGAACATACAGCTTTAAAATTAGAAAGAACTGAAAATAGGAGTGTGTGTAGTGATTATAATTATCTAGTTATAAATAATGTAATATTTAGAACTAAAGGTAATTATGAGGAAATACTAACACTTAATAAGAAGGATACACAGAGTTGGACTTATAGAGGACAAATTAGTATAAATAACTCACCAAGTTTTGGAGCCAATGAATACTATAAATATGCAGGAGCCAATACAGATTGCGATGGCTGTTTAGATACTCCGTTATACTATTATGACTCATATAAATATAACTATAGAATAGATAGAGTAACATCATTTACTAGTGGTTGTAGTAGTAAAACAAAAAAACAAGTAGGTATTTATACTGTGTATAAACAAAAAGAATCTTATACAAAATCAGAAAAGAAATATCAAACAATATGTTATGCTAGTGAAAGAACTAGAAGCTATAATTAAAGGGGAGTTGATTTAAATGAAAAAAGTAAAAAAAATAGAAAATAATGCGGTAGAAGCATATGATGTAGATGGTAAAAAAACAATTTTAGTAAAGACAAAATTATATTATGAGGATAATACAGTAGAGTCATTTGCTGTAAGAGATTACTCTAAAGAATCATGGGGCAAGATTGTTAAAGAAAAAATGGAAAACTTTGATGATTTTCAACAAAATTATGCTGCATGGGAGAGAACTAAACAGATAGTTAATGTAGTAGTACCAAAGCCAAGATATATAGTAAATGATGGCGATGATGATGCGATAGGAGATATAGTTAAGTGTCATCATATAACAATAGAAAACTTCTTAGATGAAAAAGATGAAGTAAAATTATGTATGGTAGATATTTTTGATGAAAATAACCATATTATTGATACCTTCTGTACTTCAAAAGAAAATTTAAATGAAATTTTAGTAGCCAAAGTTGATAACATAACAAAAATAATTGCTAAGGGAAAAATAGATAATCAAGTATTCTATGAACGAAATGGAGCTTACACAATGACATCAGATTCACATAAAGAATTATATGTTAAAGTAGACTTCTATATAGACGATGTTAATAAACAGTCTTACGCTATATTACATAAACAGATGTTAGATGGAAGTATTGTATATGAAAAAACTAGCATTGAATTTGGAGAAAGTATTGTTTCAGATGAAGATGTAGAAAATGTAACATATAATATAAGAGACGAACGTGGTTCTAAAACTGTTACTGAAAAACAATTCTATAATTTCTATTTTGGTAAAGAAACTTCAGAAAAAGAAGAAAGTACTTTATTTTCAACAGTAAGAAAAGTAATTTTTTATAAAGAAAAAGTTACAGATCCTGATAATAGTAAAGCAGCTATTATATATAGTAATGGAGTAATTAAATATGTATCAAGACAACAAGGATTTAAAAAAGCTAGTAAACTAGATGATAAAGATATAGTTATGAACTTATTAAAAACTGAATTAGATGCTAATTTAGATACATATGTAAAAGAAGCTACTGAATCAGAAAAAGAAAAAACTACAAAAGATAAAAAAGGATTTTTTTCAACAATATTTAATAAAATAAAAAAGAATAAAATAGCTAAAAGAATAGTAGCTGGAGTAGTAGCAGCAGTAATGCTAATTACTGGAGGAGCCTTAATAGGTAAAAAACTAAGTAAAGATAAAACAGAAATACCAAAGAATACAGATATTGTTGATAGCCAAATAGATAAAATTACTAATAATAAAGATAATAACTCTAATGAAAACAATAAAAAAGTTTATTATAATAACTCTTTTGAAATAACTAATAATTTGAAAAATAAGAATCAAAGTAGATATAGTTTTCTTAAGGATACAGGAGATTATTTAGTAGATTATAATATTACTAAAGCAGAAAAATTTAAAGAACAAGATAGTGATAAAGAAGCTAAATTAGCACATACATTTGATGAAGTAGCTGTACAATACTTATTATATAATGATGTATCAGGAAATAAGATAAATGAAATATTTGGAGATATGTATTTGTCTTTTGATGATTTATTTAATGAGTATATGTTAGGTGTATCTCAAGATGCTTTAGCACATAATATACAGAATTCTAATTTAGATAAATCTAAGATTCTTGTAAGTGAACAAGCAAAAGAATTTTATAAAAAATATGATAATATGTTTACAGAAATGAACAGTAAAGAAAAAGCTTCTGATAAACAAAAATATATGGTATTATTTTATGATACTGTACGTGAAGATTTCCCTGAATTAAAATCAGGAGAATTAGATGAGATAGATGGATATAAGTTAACAGTTATAGAATTTATAAAAGCTATTGAACATATGAATATATCAGTAGATAATGGTTTTACAGCAGATGAGACACAGTTCTTTACTGAGTTAGAAGATGTAGTTGTAAGAGATAGAATATCAGAAATTGTTACAGTAAATAATGCTGATACAATAGTAGGTGATAATTTTGGAAATAAAGATTATTTACCAACTGTAGAAGATTATGAAGAATTGATTGTATCAGAATTAGAAGAAACAGATAGTTATTATATAGATGAAGAAAACAGAGATGTTACTATTTATGATAGTTATAAAAATAATATAAATGGTATTAAAGAAGAAGCCAAAAAACAAGAAGATAAAAAAGATAATAAAGATAACAAAGATAATAAAAATAAGACTACTAATACTAATAATAATTCAAACAATTCTTCAAATAATAATTATAGTAGCAATGGTGGTAATTCTAGTAATTACTATCCAACAAATGATGGTGGTTTATTAACTGGTCCATATGAACCACAAAGTACAGTAGTTGAAGATAATTCGAGTGTTGAAGATAGTGATTCTAATATATATGACGATGATTCGAATAGTACTGTTACTGTACCTGCTGAAGATCAACAAGTGGCTGGAAGTGAAGCAAGTGATCAAGTAATTAGTCCAGAAGATATGCAATTAGCGAATGATAATGCAAGTGATCAATTTATTGTAGAAGACAATGTAGCTGATGATTATGTTGCAGGAGAAGACGTAACTAGCGACTATGTACCAAATGATGACTATTCAGGAGATTATTATGGTAGTGATGATGGTACACTTTCACTAGACTCATTCTTTACAACTTCAAACGCTAATGATATCCCATATAGTGATGAAACATTAGGTGAAACTGTTGACCAAAATTCTGATTTAATTAGTCAAGTAAAAAATAATATCGTTCAAAATAGCACTACAGTTGATGATAATACAGCCACAGTTGCTGCTCAAGATGTTGTAGCTGGAGATGAGAATTTACAATCATTATATGATCAATATGCAGATATGATAGTGGAAATGATGGGTACAGATACCCCAGAATTAGAAATAGACGGAAAAGTATATACAATTCACCTATAAATTAAGAAAGAAGTTTAACTTCTCTCTTTTTTTTGCTATAATTAAGTTGAACAAAATGGACCAAGAAAAATATTTGGAAAGGTGATGAGGGCCGCTTGGCAAGTTATGTTAATTACAAGTAGTGATAATGAAAGAGTAAAAAAATATATAAAATTAAAAGATAAAAAGTATCGTGATATGACAGGGGAATTTATAGTGGAGGGTTCTCACTTAGTATTAGAAGCATATAAAAATGGTTTGTTGAAAGAACTTATCTTAGAAAAGGAAGAAATATTTCCACTAGATATAGATAAAATAGTATATTTACCTATGGATATTATGAAGAAAATAAGTGATACAAAAAGCCCACAAACAGTAATGGGATTATGTAAAAAACAAGCCGAACATGAAGAATTAGGGAATAAAATTTTATTACTTGATGATATACAAGATCCAGGTAATTTAGGTACGATTATAAGAAGTGCAGTAGCCTTTAATATAGACACAATAGTTTTAAGTAAAAACTCAGTAGATTTATATAACCCTAAAACTATAAGAGCTACTCAAGGGATGTCTTTTAAAATAAATATAATAAGAAAAGATTTAGAACAAATAATAGAAGTTTTAAAAAATAAGAGTATCCCTGTTTATGGAACATTAGTAGAAAGAGGAGAAGATGTAAGAAATTTAAACGAAAAAGATAAAATTAAATACGCCTTAATAGTGGGGAATGAGGGAAATGGAGTTAGAAAAGTAATTAGTGACATGTGTGATAAAAACCTATATATAAAAATGAATGATAATGTAGAAAGTTTAAATGTAGGAGTTGCGGCTAGCATACTTCTTTATGAATTAGGTAGATAAAATGGAAGAAATATATGTAGGTAAGATAGTAGGAACACATGGAATAAAAGGAGAATTAAGAATAAAGTCTAATGTTCAATATAAAGATAAAATATTTAAGATAGGTAACATTCTTAATATAGATAAACAAAAATATGTGATTAAAAGTTATCGCAGACATAAAGATTATGATATGGTTACACTCAATGATTATAAAGATATAAATGATGTTTTGTTTTTGGTTAAAAAAGAGGTATATATTGATAAAGAATCTCTAGAATTAAATGATATGGAGATTTTAGATCAAGATTTAGTAAATTATAAAGCTATTGTAAATAATAATAGTTATAATATAGTAGAAGTTTATTATGCGAGTAGTAGTAATAAATTAATTAGAATAAATGTAAATGGTAAGGAAGTGTTAGTACCATATAGAGGGGAATTTATCAAAAAAATAGATAAAGATAATAAATGTATATATATAGAGTTGATAGATGGGATGATTTTATGAAAATAGATATATTGACACTTTTTCCGGAAATGTTTACTAATGTATTTGATGAGTCGATTATAAAAAGAGCTAAAGAGATGGGAAAAGTTCAAATACAAATACATAATTTTAGAGATTATACGACTGATTCACATAATAAAGTTGACGATACACCATATGGTGGTGGTTGTGGAATGGTTTTGATGTGTCAACCGATTTTTGATTGTGTGGAGAGTATAAAAACAGATGAATCTAAAGTGATTTTATTAACTCCGTCTGGTGTTCCATATAAGCAAAAGAATTGTTATGATTTAGCAAAGGAAAAACATCTCATAATTATATGTGGACATTATGAGGGCTTTGATGAAAGAATTAGAAGCATAATCGATATGGAAATAAGTATTGGAGATTATGTACTTACTGGTGGCGAAATACCAGCAATGGTATTAGTTGATTCAATAGTTAGACTTCTACCAGGAGTAATAAAAGACCAATCACATATAGAAGAATCTTTTCAGGATAATATGTTGTTAGACTATCCAACATATACTAAACCAAGAGTATATAAAAATATGGAAGTTCCAGAAGTGTTATTATCAGGTGATCATAAAAAAATTGAAGAATATAGAAAAAATGAGAGTATTAGGAAAACAAAAGAAATAAGACCTGATTTGTTAGAAAAGTAGGTGCCTTTATGTATAAGATTGATAATAAGAAAAGAAAGACAAATAAAATAATAAATAAGATAGATTTTGTAAATTTAGATGGTTTTGTGATGCCATCAAAAAATAAATATTTTATAATAAATAGTGAGAGAATAAAAGATATAAAAATAGTAGATGATAAGTTAATGCAAAAAATGATAAGTAAAAAAGTTATTAGAATTTATCAAAGATTAATAAAGGAATTAACTAATTTACTTATTGAAGAAAATGATGATGAAGGACAAGCAATGAGACAGATTCTAGATAAGATAGAAAAGTTTAGACAAGAAATTAAATTTAAATATAAATCTTATTTAAAGAAAAAAGATTTAGAACTTATGGGCAAACAATTAAAGATGTTTCAGAATGAAGCAAAAAAAAGATATGAAAGTATGTATGAGTATAATTATGCAGAAAGAATTAGTAGGAGTAGATAATTAGTTTTAATAATTATTTATTGTGATATTATATTTATTCTGTCAAAAAATGAAAATATGTAAAGTGTATGCATATTTTTTTGTTGCAATTTCAATACGGGGGGGGGGTATAATAGAAATGAGAGTAAA
>CANRBB010000037.1 GCA_947628745.1 uncultured Bacilli bacterium
GTAAGTAATAGTGACAAAGGCAATTGGCAGACTAAAAGAGCTACCAAATGGTAGCTGCCAGTGTCAAGCCTTACAGGCTTCAGAGAAAAACCACCCTTTTTAAGGGTGGATTTTTACTTTTCAATAGAAAATGTACCTAATGATAAGACATTTTGATATACTTGACAAAATTTCTAGAGAGTTAATTATTTTATCAAAAACAAAATAAGCAAAAAACTAAAACTATATATTATATATTTATGTAATCCATAAATTATTATAAAAATAGAGACATTTTATAGGAAATCTGTTAAAATTTCATTATAATATAATTGGATAAAACAGGAGAATAAAATGTATTACTATAATAAAGAAATTGATGAAATAGAAAAAGAATTAAACACAACCGATAAAGGTTTAGATATTGAAGAAGCAAATCAAAGAATTAAACAATATGGCTTAAACGAATTACCCAAAAAAAAGAAAGAAAGTATCATTAAAATATTTTTTAGCGAATTTAAGGACCCCATTGTTCTTCTCCTTCTCATTTCCATTGTTGCATCATTTGTAGTAGGAGAAATTGTAGATGCCTTCGCCATTATTTTTATTGTCCTCGTTGATATTATTATGGGAACTTATCAGGAAAATAAGGCCAAAAAGACAATAGAGTCACTAGATAAATTGATAACTGAAAACAGTAAAGTAAAAAGAAATAATCAAATAATAGAAATAAACTCCATATATCTAACACCAGGAGACTATGTTATTTTAGAGTCAGGTGATAAAGTACCTGCTGATTTAAGAATAATAGAAAGCTATAATTTGATAGTGGATGAGTCTATTTTAACTGGTGAAAGCATTCAAATTAGCAAAAATGCTACTACAATTAGTAAAACAAATGCTGTTTTGCCTGAACAAACTAATATGCTTTTTGCTGGGACAAGCATAGTAAAAGGAAGGTGTACTGCTATCGTAACCAAGACGGGTATTAATACAGAACTTGGCAAAATTGCTTCGAGTATCAATGAAACAACAGAAGAAAAATCACCCCTAACTATCCGAGTAGAAAAGTTTTCCAAACAAATAAGTATCTTAGTTTTATTAATAGCAATAATAATCACTATCCTACTTATTAATAAAGGCATGTCATTTCAACAAGTATTTTTATCAGTAATTGCTTTAGCTGTGTCTGCTATGCCAGAGGGATTACCATTAGCTTTGACTATGGCCTTAACTATAGCTTCCAATAAAATGGCTAAAAAAAATGTAATTATCAGAAAATTAAATTCTGTAGAATCGCTTGGTAGTTGCACCATCATTGCTTCTGACAAGACAGGGACTTTAACGGTGAACGAGCAAACAGCAAAAAGAATAGTTCTACCAAATGATGAGGTATATAATATTTCGGGTGTAGGCTATGATTGTAAAGGTAAAGTAGAGGGGAGTAATTTATATTTAGCTCAAGAACTTGCACTTTTAGGTGTTTTGAACAATGAAGCTATATTAACTAAAGAAAAACGTATGGGAGACTCCATTGACCTTGCCTTTCTGGTTTTAGGTGAAAAAATGCATACGAATACTAATAATATAAAAATATTAGAAACTATCCCATATGAATCTGAAAATAAATTTTCAGCTGTTTTCTATGAAAAAGATAGCGAAATTTATTGTACTGTAAAAGGTTCAATTGAAAAAGTTAAAGAATTTTGCAGTGATATTAATCTTATAAAACAAAACGATTTTAAAAGATTAGAGCAACAAAATGAAGAATTAGCTAAGGAAGGCTATCGTGTTATTGCTATGGCTAATGGTAAAGTCATTTCCAAGGATTCATATAAAATCAGTGACATAAAAAACCTAACTTTTATGGGACTAGTAGGTTTTATTGATCCAATACGAGAGGAATGTATCAATGCTATTAAAGAATGCCATAATGCAGGTATAAAAGTATTAATGATTACAGGAGATCATCCACTAACAGCCTTTTCAATTGCCAAAGACTTAGAGCTAACCAATGATTTTGAAGAAGTAACAACCGGACAGATTGTGGAAGAATACTACAACAAAGGGGAAAAAACGTTTGACCAATTTGTCAAAACTAAAAAGGTATTTACAAGAGTCACACCTTTACAGAAATTACAAATTGTTGAGTCACTCAAACGAAATAAAGAATTTGTTGCTGTAACAGGAGATGGTGTCAATGACGCTCCTGCGTTAAAAAGTGCTAATATTGGTATTGCGATGGGTAGTGGCACAGATATTGCCAGGGAAACTGCTGATATGATAGTCCTTGATGATAATTTTAAATCTATTGTCAGAGGAGTAAAAGAAGGTAGAATAGCTTATGCCAATATTAGAAAAATCATTTTGTTTCTAATTTCATGTGGTTTAGCTGAAGTGTTATTCTTTTGCCTTTCCATTATGTTTAATATGCCCATGCCATTAGTTGCGATACAACTTCTCTGGTTAAATGTTGTGACAGATGGAATTCAAGATTTATCACTATCCTTTGAAAAAGGTGAAAAAAACATTATGAAACAGCCTCCTCGTAGTCCTAGTGAACCTCTTTTTGATAAAAATCTCTCCAAAGAAATTTTTCTCTCCGGACTTACCATAGATCTTGTTGTATTTGGAATATGGTATTATTTAATTAATATTAATAATATGGACATTAATAAAGCAAGAGGTTATATCATGGCCTTAATGGTCTTTATTCAAAATATTCATGTTTTCAATTGCAGAAGTGAATATGATTCGATAGTTAATATTTCCCTTAATTCAAATAAACTAATGATAGGAGGCATAATAATATCTATTTCATTACAAATTATAGTTATGGAAATCAGTTACTTTTCTAAAATTCTAAAAACAGTAAAAATACCGATAAATCATCTAGGCTACCTTTTAGCAATTTCAAGTATAATACTAATAGTAATGGAAGTCTACAAGATAGCAATCAGAAGAAAAGTAAAATCAATCTAAGAAGAAATAATGAACAATAAATGTGTATTTGTTAAAATGCAAAAAAACTGATTTAAACATACATTCTTACATTTACTAAACAAACGCAAACATTATAATCAAAAAAATTAATAGAAAACTGGCTCATTTATAGAACAAAAAATTCTTAAGCAAATAGTGTTTAATGATATTTATATAAAAGTCCACAAATAAATGAAGATTAAAATTATTATAAATTATAAAAATTACAACATAGCACAAAAACTAAAAACATCCTTTTTAGCCTAGTAAAATTTTGTAAAATCATTAATATAACCATAAAAATAATAGCATTACTAAACAATTTATTTCCACTATATTTTGTCGATATTCCTTGACTAATTTTTTGGTATCCGTGTAAAAATACATACCTCAGGACATTTTCTATTGCTCGATGACAATCAATAATCTACAAAATTACAATAAAATCTAGAAAACTAAAGGAAAATATGTTATAATCTAATAGCTTGTAAAAAAGAGGTGTATTTATGAAAAAAAGAAATGTCGCAATAATCGCCCATGTCGATCATGGAAAAACTACTTTGGTAGATGAAATATTAAAAAGTTCAGGAATGTTTCGCGATAATGAAGATATGTCTAATATATCTATGGATTCTAATCAATTAGAAAAGGAAAGAGGAATCACTATCCTAGCTAAAACAACAGCTCTAGATTATAAAGATTACAGAATTAATATTTTGGATACTCCAGGACATGCTGATTTTGGTGGCGAAGTAGAACGAATTATGAATATGGTTGATGGTGCCATCTTAGTAGTCGATGCTTATGAAGGACCAATGCCTCAAACTCGCTTTGTTTTAAAAAAAGCTTTTGAAGCCAAAGTCAAACCTATTGTGGTTATCAATAAGGTAGATAAACCAAGTGCTCGTTGTACTAAAGTTTTAGACGAAATTTTAGATTTGTTTATCGAATTAGGAGCTGATGAAGAACAATTAGATTTTAAAGTAGTATATGCCAGTGCTCTAAATGGTACTTGCTCCCTTTCAGATGACTTGTCAACGCAAACAAAAGGATTTGCAGAATTATTAAACTTAATTATTTCCGAAATACCATCTCCAACAGGAAGTAATGAAGAACTTTTACAATTTCAACCAGCTTTATTAGACTATAATGAATTTGTAGGTAGAATTGGCATTGGTCGAATTTCTAACGGAAAAATAAAAACAGGACAAATGGTTTCTTGCTGTCGTTTAGATGGTAGCATTAAACAATTTAGAATTCAAAAACTTTTTGGTTATTATGGCTATAAAAGAATAGAAATTGAGACAGCTGAAGCAGGAGATATAGTAGCTGTTGCCGGTTTATCTGATATCTCAGTCGGAGAAACATTATGTGATGTAGGAAAAGAAAAACCACTTCCTAAATTGCATATTGACGAACCAACTTTACAAATGACCTTTGGAACTAATACGTCACCTTTTGTAGGACGCGATGGTAAAATTGTAACTGCCCGAAAAATAGAGGAACGCTTAAATCGAGAAACTCAAAAAGACGTCAGTTTAAGAGTAGAACCATATACAAATGAATCATTCCTCGTTTCTGGACGTGGAGAATTACATCTTGGTATTCTAATTGAAAATATGCGACGTGAAGGTTTTGAGCTTGAAGTAAGCAAACCTCAAGTAATTACGAAAGAAGAAAATGGTATAAAATTAGAACCATTTGAGGAATTGCAAATAGACTGTCCTGAAGATGTTGTTGGAAACGTCATTGAACAGCTTGGTTTACGTGGAGCCAATATGGAAAATATGACCAACATTGAAAACCAAGTTCGCCTTATTTACACCATACCTTCACGTGGATTAATAGGTTTTTCAACAGATTTTATGACATTGACCAAAGGTTATGGTATTATGAGCCATAGTTTTAAAGAATATAGACCAATAACTTCACTTAATGTGGGAGAAAGGAAATTAGGAGTTTTAGTATCTATGGAAAATGGTGCCGCTACTGCTTATTCAATAGGCAACCTTGAGGATAGAGGAATTATGTTCATTGAGCCAGGAACAGAAGTATACGAGGGAATGATAGTAGGTGAATGTAATAGAGACAATGACCTAGCCGTTAATGTTGTTAAAGGTAAGAATTTAACCAATGTTCGCGCCGCTGGAAGTGATCACACTGTTGTTTTGAAAAGACCAAGACCAATTCCACTTGAGTATGCACTTGACTATATAAATTCCGATGAACTAGTGGAAGTAACACCTAATTTTATCAGATTAAGAAAGAGAATTTTAAATACAGAAGAAAGAAAAAAATACGATTCACGAAAAAAATAACTACATTCACGAAAAAAATAACTACATTTAGTTGTTTTTTTTTAAACAATTAATTATAATTGTATTAATGATAGAGGGTGATTGGATGTCCAAGAAAAAAGCAAAACAAGAAGAATTAATGAGAACACATGTCCTTAACTTAACAGAAATTAGAGAAGCTGAAAGAACCGACACAACGAAAAGGAGAAAAAAACTACCTATTATTTTTAGCATAATAGGTATATTGTGCATTATGACTGGGATAGGAACTTCCATTGCTTTCAAAAATATTTCTAATGAAAGAGTAACAAATAAATTGGCTAACGAAACAAAAAATATATTGACGTGCATCTCAAATTCAAAGGATCAAACTTACAATGTTTTAATTCATACGGAAACAGTATATAACTTTGAAAATAATAAATTAACTTCTTCACAAACGACATCCACAACCAAAACTGTTAATTACAATGATAGTGTCGCATTAGCGACCGTACAAAATAATTTAGTTGCCTACACATCTCAAGCAGAGATAGCAAGTGGGCAAAAAAATAATATTTCATTTTCAACCGACATTAACAATAATCATTTAGATATAACATATAATATTGATTATACCAATCAAGAATCTTTTGATAGCAATCGGTCTCTTAATTCATTTTTAAAAATTCCAACTGTTGGAAATGAAAATAGTTACAATGAAGTGAAAACTCAAAGCGAAAAATTAGGAGCATTATGTAATTAAAAACAGTTGCTATGCAACTGTTTTATCTAATCTACTACTCTTATTAAGTGTTCTCTTTTCTCTCGTAGACATTCTAACTTTTGTACCGTCTTCAAGTTTCACAACTTGTAAATTTAATTTTTGTTGTTTTTTAGTGGCATTTAAAGCATGTGATCTTTTGTTAGCCGTATTAGGCTTTCTACTAGTAATATTAACTGCCATGATTTTCCTCCTTTACGTAAAATACATCTGCCTACTAACTTTAACATAAAAAACTTATAAAGTCAAATGTTTTATACAAATATATCACAAATATACCATAAATGTACAATGAGCTAATATTTTTCTTTAAGATAAAAGAGAATATGGTATAATGAAAAAGGAGGAATATGAATGTCAAATAGTATTAGAATAAAGAGATTGAATCATGCTTTTATGCAAGAGATTAGCAAGATACTAATGGAAGAAGTTAGAGATGAGGATTTAAAATTTGTAACTATTACAGATTGCGACATTACTAATGATCTAAGTTATGCCAAAGTATATTTTACAGTTCTTGATAAAGAAAAAAAACAAAAAGTGTTAGTGGATATAAATAATGCAGCTCCTTTTATCAGAGGAAAATTAAGCGAAAGAATAGAAATAAGACACACTCCAGAATTAAAATTTATTTATGATGAATCAATTGAATATGGAGAAAAAATGGAAAAAATATTAGATAATTTAAAATAATTATTAAATAAATGATGGTGATTATATGATATTAAAAGCTAACAACACAGATATAAATTACATACAATATGGTAAAGGCAAAGATGTAATTCTACTTCATGGATGGGGTCAAAATATCGAAATGATGAAACCTATCGGAGATAACCTTCAACTCCATTTCAGAATAACAATTCTAGATTTGCCAGGTTTTGGAGCAAGCAGTGAGCCACCTTTTGCTTGGCAACTAGAAGATTATTGTGCCATGCTAGAAGAGTTTTTAGACAAGCTCCAAATCAAAAAACCAATTTTAATAGGACATTCTTTTGGCGGTAGGCTTGCCATAAAATATGCAAGTGAACACCCAATAGAAAAATTAGTTCTTTTCGCAAGCCCAATCAGATCAGAAATAGAACCTAACAATTTAAAAGTAAGAATTTTAAAAGCATTAAAAAAATTACCAGGTATGAATAGTATTGGAGAATACATGAAAAAATATATAGGCTCAACAGATTACAAGAATTCAACACCTATTATGAGACAGGTATTGGTTAATGTCGTAAATAAAAACCTATTAGAAAGCACAAAAAAAATTACAGTTCCTACCTTACTAATATGGGGAAATAATGATGAAATGGCTCCCCTAGAAGATGCTAAACTTCTAGAAGGAATAATGTTAGACGCGGGGTTAATTGTCCTAAATGGAACACACTATGCATATTTAGAGAATTTACAACAAGTAATTAACATCTTGTATAAATTCCTATAAGGAGGTACCATGTTTTACTTGATAATAATTTGTACAACTATATTACTAATCATAAAAAGCAAGAAAAATTTACATATGCTACAACAAAATTTATATAATGAAAATAATCGTTACATAAAATGGAATCTAAAGAATATAAACCAATTCATTAATTTAGAAATCATCAATATAGTAATAGCAATTATAGGATTTTTAGTTGTCTACGACTTGAGATTATATAATTTTATATGCCAAATTGTAATATGTCTTATCTATTTTGTAGCAATCTACATAAGTTATAGCAATCAAAAAAAAGAGCAGGTCAAAAAACCACTTATCTATACAAAAAGAATTAAAAGACTAATATTTACAATAATGATATTATATTTAATACCAATTATAATCTTATTAGTATATAAATTAAGCACTAGGTATTATTGGCTACTAGTCTTAATTTATATAGTTGCTACTTATTTAAATGCTTTAGTAATATATATTGCTAACATAATTAATAAGCCAATAGAAAAACTAGTTTATCTATATTATCGTAAAAAAGCTCTTACGAAATTAAAAAATATGAATGATTTAAAAGTAGTAGGAATTACAGGAAGTTATGGTAAAACTAGTTGTAAAAATATACTAGGAGATATATTAAATATTAAATATAATGCATTGCCAACTCCCAAAAACTTAAATACCAATTATGGACTTATGATGACAATTAACAACAAGATGGATAAGTTCACAGAAATATTTATTGCCGAAATGGGAGCTTATGTGCGAGGTGAAATTAAGCAACTATGTGATTTAGTCAAACCACAATACGGTATTTTAACTAGAATAGGCACAGCTCACTTAGAAAGCTTTGGTAGTGAAGATAATATTATAAAGGCTAAATTCGAACTAATAGAAGCCCTTCCTGATAATGGGTTAGCCGTTCTAAATATGGATGATTATAAACAGGTTAATTACACCCTAAAAAATAATTGTCGCAAGATTTGGATTGGTATCGATAATGCAGAAGCTGACTTACGTGCCCAAAGTATAAAGTGCTCTGATAAAGGTACATCCTTTAAACTACAATTAAAAAATGACAAAAAAACATACAAATTTGAAACTAAGCTCTTAGGCAAGCATAATGTCTATAATATTTTGTCAGCTATTGCCCTTGGTTTAGAATTCGGAGTTGACATAGGCGATCTTCAAACTGCTGTTCAAAGCATTAGACCTATTGAACACAGATTAGAATTAAAAAAATTAGGTTCATTTTATATGATCGATGATGCCTATAATTCTAACCCAGTAGGAGCTCAAAATGCTATTGAAGTATTACAAATGATGCCGGGCATTAAAATTGTAGTAACACCAGGTATGATTGAACTTGGGGAACGCGAATATGAATGCAATGAAAAATTTGGAGAACAAATTGCAGGAGTTAGTGATTATGTTGTTTTAATTGGTGAAGAAAAGACTAAACCAATACGTCAAGGATTAAAGAAAAGTAATTTTAATTTCGATAATGTCGTAATATATAATGATGTAAGAGAAGCATACAAATTTATAAATTCAATAAAGAGTAGTAATGACAAAGAAGTCTATGCTCTATTTGAAAATGACTTGCCTGATACATATAATGAAAAGTAGAGGAGGATATAAACATGAAAATTAAAGTGGGAGTTATTTTTGGAGGAGAATCAGCAGAACATGAGGTTAGTATAATTTCTGCTATTCAAGCTATGAACAAAATGAATCAAGAAAAATATGAGATTATTCCTATATATATAACTAAAGATAGAGAGTGGTACACAGGGGAAATGCTGAAAGATATTGATTCTTACCAAGATTTAGAACTGATAAAAAAATATGCAACCAATGTTTCTTTAATACAAAAAAATAATCGCTTTATCTTGGAAAAAAAGAAAGGCGTACTAAAAAAAGAGGTTAATGAAGTAGATATTGTTTTTCCAATAGTACATGGAACAAATGTTGAAGATGGAGTCCTTCAAGGATATTTACAAACATTAGGAATTCCATATGTGGGGCCAAATACTTATGCTGGAGTAGTAGGACAAGATAAGGTATTTATGAAAGCGATATTTGAAAAAAATAGTCTTCCAATTACCACATATGAATGGTTCTATGATAGTGAATATAGATTAGATAAAGAATCAATTCTAAAGAAAATAGAACATCTAAAGTATCCTTTAATTGTAAAGCCAGCTATAACTGGTAGTAGTGTTGGAATAGCAGTTGCTGACAATGAAGAACAATTAATAGAAGCTATAGATGATGCAATTAACTACGATACTAAGGTAATTATAGAAGAAGTAGTTTCTGATTTAAAAGAAGTAAATATTAGCGTTTTAGGAAATTATGAACATCAAAAAGTAAGTGTCATAGAAGAAGTAGTAGGTAATAACAAATTTTTAACTTATGCCGACAAATATATAGGTGGGGGAAAAACTAAAGCCAAATTTGGTACTAAAACTAATGTTACATGCAAAGGCTCTAAAGGAATGTTATCAGCAACGAGAAAAATACCAGCAGAGCTATCGAAAAAAACACAATTAGAAGTTGAAACGTTAGCCAAAGAAGCTTTCAAAATACTAGGCAGTTCTGGCTGTTGTCGAATTGATTTCTTAATTGATACTAAGAAGAATAAAGTCTACATCAATGAAATTAATTCCATTCCTGGCTCATTAGCATTTTATTTATGGGAACCAACAGGTAAAGATTATACTGAACTATTAGATGATATGATTAATATCGGAGTAAAAGAGTATAAAAGAAGAGCAAGCAAGACTTATACTTTTGAAACCAACATTTTGCAAGGCTTTGCTAATAATTCTCTAAAGGGTGGAAAAACAAAATTAAGATAGGCAACTATCTTTTTTTGTTTTGTAACTCATATAAAAACATAATAATGATAAAATTAAATAAAAATATTATTTATAAAATAAAACATTTAATTACATATTGTATAAAATAGTTTTTTGTAATAGTAATTAAACAGAGATTTGCATATTATATTATGAAAGGAGTATATATATGTTTGAAAATTTTATGAATAATACCAATGCAAATTGTCAATCTAACAAAAATTCATGTAGATTTTGTTATGTACAAGGTCCAACAGGTCCAACAGGTCCATCAGGAGGTCCTACTGGTCCCACCGGCCCAACCGGCCCAATTGGCATCACTCCTACATTTACCATAGGTACAGTTACAACAGGAGCACCAGGAACTACAGCAGTTGCTACAATAACAGGGACTGCACCAAACTATATACTTAATTTGACTATTCCACAAGGTATAACTGGACCAACTGGCCCAGTAGGTCCAACCGGGTTAACTGGTGAAACAGGAGCAACAGGTCCAACAGGTCCAACCGGTCCAACCGGTCCAACAGGTCCAACAGGCCCAACCGGTCCAACAGGTCCAACAGGTCCAACCGGTCCAACAGGTCCAACCGGCCCAACTGGTCCAACAGGTTCAGCAGCGGCTTAACAAACATTTAGAAAAAGATGAAGTTCTTGATGTGCAACTTATTTTACAAGCATCAAAACACTTTATCTTTTTTCACAAAAAAATAAACTGTTTAACAGTTTATTAAAATCAAAATGGTGTCCCCTTGCGGGCTCGAACCGCAGACCCACTGATTAAGAGTCAGTTGCTCTACCAACTGAGCTAAGGAGACATAACAAATTACATTTTAAAGTATAGCACAATTTTATTATTTTGCATAGTTTTTTTACCCTTTTTGCA
>CANRBB010000038.1 GCA_947628745.1 uncultured Bacilli bacterium
AATAATCTCAAGATATTTTGAGGAGATGCATATGAGTAAAGATGTAAAAGCTAATGTAAACAAAAAAAATAAAATTATAATTATCATAGCGGTAGTAATATCATTAATAATTTTAACATTTCTAGGAGTCAATATATACTCCATATCAAAAGGTTATGATAATATATTTAACATGGTCCAAGAACATAAAGAGGGCCTAAAGAAAAGTAACAGTAGCGAACCCAAAGAGTCTACTTTACTTGGTGATGTAAACTGTGATAAGGTTTTAAATAATAAAGACTTAACTATGTTACAACAATACCTAGCAGGAGATAAAAAATTATCTAGTCAAGCTCAAAAAAACGCTGATTTAAATAATGACAATATTATTGATGACAAAGACTTAAAGTTACTTCAGGATAAACTTAATAACAAGACTACTACTTCCGATTCAAAAGATGACAAGTCTGAAGATAATACTTCAAAAGAAGACAATAAAGATAATAATAATAATAATACATCAAATAATAATACAAATAATGGGAATAATAATAGTCAACCAAATAACAATGGACAATCAAATAATAGTACGCCAAATAATAATCAAACAGTATCTAAATTACGTGGGGATGTAAACTGCGATAATGAAGTCAATATTCAGGATGTAATATTACTACAACAACACATAGAAGGATGGAAAGTGGATATATCTGAACAAGGTCTTATTAATGCTGACATGAATAATGACAAAGCATTAAATGAAACAGATGTAATTCTATTACAAAAACAAGTAGCCGGCTGGCTTAATGTTACTAAACTTGGTGATGTAAACTGTGATAATGAAGTCAATATAGCAGATGTAATAGCGCTACGCCAATATGTAGATGCAGGTTATAAACTTTCAGATCAGGGATATGCTAATGGTGATATAAATAACGATGGAGAATTAACTGAAGCAGATGTAATTCTATTACAAAAACAAATAGCCGGCTGGCCTAATGTCACTAAACTTGGCGATGTAAACTGTGATAATGAAGTCAATATTCAGGATGTAATATTACTACAACAGTACATCGAAGGATGGAAAGTAGATATATCAGCACAAGGCTATGTTAACGCAGACATAAACAGTAATGGAAAAGTAGATGCAGAGGATATAAAACAATTACAACAGTTAATAGCCAGTTAATCTTTCCAATTAACATACTGTATTTAAAACTATAAAGTTAAAAATATGTCATAGTAAAGATAATTAGTATAGAGAAAAAAGCGTATTACTTATTTAAACATTAATAAGAAATCATAGTAAAATAACAATAGTAATTAAGTATAAAAGGTAAAATCAAGAGGATGAAATTTATGCAATCTGAATTAATCAATTTAGAAAAATTTTTCAATGACAAATATAGAAACATTAACGGCGTTGGTATAGGAGCTGTTAGTATCATAACACAATACCAAACAGTAACTAGATATACTGAATCTGGAATAGACCAAATAAGTAAAAGAATGGTAAAAGGTTGTGGTCGCCATGAAACGACAAAGAATTTAATATTACAAGATATATTTGAGTTACCTCAAGGAATAGCAGAAAGATTTCAACCTCAATATTATAAAGCTCTTCAAAAGATGAGTGCAGAAGAGGCAAGAATAAAAGACGAGGTAGTTGAAATAGACTATATTAATTCCAGTTCGGGAAATATTATTATAATTAAAATTCCTACATACCAAAAAAGTATTACAACTAGACAACTACTTGAAATTGCTAACATCTTAGAGCAAGCCGAACAAGTATCATGTATACTAACTCAACCGATAAAAATTTGGGTAGGAATTAAAAATAAGACATTAGTATTAGAAAAAATAAACAAAAATAAGGTTATATTATTTCTTAAAAAATTTATTGATGATAGTTATACCCAAACTATTAAAGACATTAATATTTTATCTTTTAAAGACAAAAACGAAGAAAGAATAAGATAAAAATGTCCTTGCAAGTCTAAATTCAATGACCACATATTGATATCTTTTCATTTTTTACATATTATGACACAAATTTCAACTATTAAACAACAAAACACTTGATTTTACATGAGCTTTTTAGTATAATCATAATCGGTACATTGAAATATCCCCACAGATTAGGTCTTGGGAAAACTTAATCTAGTATTGGATAAAGGAGAAAAATTATGACAAGTTATGTTCAAAAGAAAGAAACAATCGAGCGCAAGTGGTATGTTATTGATGCTGAAGGTAAACCATTAGGACGTATAGCTAGCAAAGCTGCTCACGTTCTAAGAGGAAAACATAAAGCAACCTATACACCAAATGTTGACTGTGGTGACTATATCATCATTATTAATGCAGAAAAAGCCTTATTAACAGGTAACAAATTAGACAAAAAGATATATTATAATCACTCAGGTTATCCAGGTGGCTTAAGAGAAAGAACTGCAAGAGAAATGCAAGAAAGATATCCAGTTGAAATGGTTGAAAGAGCAGTAAAAGGAATGTTACCAAAAAATAGATTAGGCAGACAAATGTATAAAAAACTATTTGTATATGCGGGTAGCACTCATCCACATATGGCTCAAAAACCAGAAGTTATGGAGGTTAAATAATGGCAAAGGATAAAAAAGTATATATTGGTACAGGTAGAAGAAAAACATCAGTTGCTCGTGTAACATTAACACCAGGTTCTGGAAAAATTACTGTAAATGGTAGAGATGTACATGATTACTTACCATATGAAGTACTAGTTATGGATTTATTACAACCACTAGAAGCAACTAATACTAAAGAATTATTTGATGTAGATGCTAAAGTAAGTGGTGGAGGTTTTTCAGGACAAACAGGAGCTATTCGTTTAGGAATTACTAGAGCTTTGTTACAATACGATTCATCTACTCCAGCTGATTCTGAAAATAGTTATCGAAAGATATTAAAAAAGGCAGGTTTTGTTACACGTGATTCTCGTAAAAAAGAACGTAAGAAACCAGGTCTAAAAAAAGCACGCCGTGCTCCACAATTCTCAAAACGTTAAGAGAAATCATTTCAAAGAGTCCAGATTTATATCTGGTCTTTTTGTGTTTATGCACAATTACACATAATTGTATACTAAAAATTTGTTGTAAATTTATTATTTACCTATAAAAAATAATTTATTAGATTGATTCATAAACACTTCTACCATATTATGATTAGGTGGAATACAAATATTAATCAACAAAGATTACCAGTTTGAGCACATCCAACTGCTGAACAAAAAAATTTATAAATCATTTTGTTTTTATCACAAAAAAGTAACACATTTCACAGTTTATCATACACTATGTGTAAGGAGGTACTATGTTAAAAATAGATTTGCTTGAACAAATGTTAGTAATATCCATCGCGTTGAGTACAATTAGCTGTTCACTTATACAAAAAACAAAGAAACTTTTCCCTAATTCTAAATGGCTTTCTTTTTATAGCCTGTTTATTAATATGAGTATGGGAATTCTATTTTGCATTACATTTACAAATATTGAATTTCCTATGAGTTTATGGGTGGGTTTGTTTAGCTTTTTAGGAGCTGATACAATTTATAAAGCTTTAGAAGGCAAATTACAATCGTATAGAGATATAATTTCTAAAAATATCATCGAAGTACCACAAGCAAATTATATAGAAACGGAGGATAGAAGCTAATGGAAAAACCGATATATCCAAGTCCCTATATGCGAATTACCCAGAAACATAATGTGGGCTCACACATTGATAGTTATGCCATTGATGATGCCGGAAGCGATGGTGGAATCGATTATATTGTGGCGCCTTTCACGGGAATAATAAAAAAAATATACACGAACGATGCCAATGAAGTTTGGTTAGAAAGCGTTGATAAAGTAGAATATCCAGATGGCACCATTGACTATATGACTGTTCTTTTTGCACACGCTAATACGGTCGATTCACTATTTATTGGAAAAAAAATAAATAGAAAAGAAAAGTTTTATTTTGAAGGAACCAAGGGTCAAGCTACCGGAAATCATTGTCATATTGAATGTGGGCGCGGTAAATTTACAGGTAGTGGTTGGCACGATAACGGAAAAGGATATTGGGTTATAAATAATGGTAAAAATGTTCAGGACTGTTTCTGGATTGATGACAGCATAAAGATACTTGATTCCAGTATTTATAACTTTAAAAAAATTTCTGAGTCCATAAATGACGAAGTAGATACTGATAACAAGAAAGAGGACTCAACCATAGATGATAATACTAGCAACCCAAATCAAGAAACACCAACCAATTCTTCAAAAGATACTGATGAACAAAGCGAAACAATTGACGATACAACTAGTTCTATAACTAACAAAAATTTAATTTTTACTTGTACTAAAGAAGATACATATGCGTTAAAATTAAAAAAAGGCGACTGCCTCTATTTAACTAGAAAAAATTAGCCAAAAGCAACATCTAGTATCATCATTATAATAAATCCTAGGAAAGTACATAAATTCATTAGTGCTTTTCTTTTATTTTTAGAAAACTCAGGAATTAATTCTGAAATAACTACATAAACCATTGCTCCAGCAGCAAGAGACAACAAAAAAGGTAAAATCATTTTAATTTTAATCACAATAAGTGCCCCAACAACAGCAGCAATGGGTTCAACTATTGCACTCAAACTACCTAGTAAAAAAGCTTTTCCCCGAGATGCTCCTTCCCTTCTTAAAGGCAAGCTGACTGCTGACCCTTCCGGAAAATTTTGCAAAGCAATTCCTACCATCAACAATAATGAAGCGGTAAGGTCTGCTCCTGGAATATTGTACAAAAGTGAGCCGAAACTGACACCTAAAATCAAACCTTCAGGAATATTATGCGCAGTAATTGAAAGTAATATTAAAGTGCTTCGTTTCTTAGAAGATTCACTACATTTATTAAAAAAATCATACGCAAAGTCAAATAATAATACTAATATAGCACCGCCCCAAAAACCAATACTTACAACAATATAACTTTTCATATTTAAACTGTTTGATATCGAAATAGCTGGTTGTAATAAAGAAAAGAATGACGAAGCCAACATTACCCCAGCAGAAGCTGCCATAAAGGAATCAAGTACAGTTTTATTAACCTTTTTGAAGAATAAGACAATACTTGCTCCCAAAACCGTAAAGAGAAAGGTAAAAATACCCGCATACAATGATTGCAAAATAGGACAAGTGCACTTAAACCACTCTAACACAAAATCACCTCTAAATAATCTATTCAATTAATTAAAAAAGGAACCCATTTTGTTTTGTTTCTCACTTGATTAATAGCTTGAAAAAAGATATAATTAATTCAGATAAAATAATAGGGGTAGTCATATGATAATAAAATTAATAAAGCGAACTAAAATTTATAACTTTCATCTCCCTAATACAGCACAAGGTAACTTTTGGATAACTGACTTAGATAATTCGGGTAATGTGCGTAACTTAATAAGTGTGGAAGAGGAGAATGGTTACTGGCGTCTTAATAGTAATTTTGAAACCAAAGTAGTAGTTAACAATAAAGAATTAGACTCAATTTTATTAAAAGAATATAATTTATACTTTTTAAAAGTAAATTCTGAAAATGATTATATATTATTGTACTGTTTCCCATCATACGAGGAAAATACTAAAAGACTTGTTGTACCTCCTAATTCTCAAATTATTATTGGAAATAGTCCAGACTGCCAGATTTATTATACATACCCTTTAATATCTAAAGCTCATGCTAAACTAACTTATCAGGACTCTAGTTGGTATATAGAAGATTTAGAAAGTAATTATGGAACTTATGTAAATAACGAGGCAATAAAAAGTAAAAAATTATATCACGGGGATATTATCTTTATAATGGGATTAAAGATTATTGTGCTAAAAGATACTATAATTATCAATCAAATTGGGAATTTAGTAAGAATCAAAGACAGTTTTTTTAAACCATATCAGCCATATATTCAACCACGAATCAATGATGATAATTTATTAATAGAGAATATAGATTTTTTTAAAGAAGAAGATTATTTCTTTCGCTCTCCTAGATTTAAAGCCGGTATTGAACAAGTAGATATTAACATTGATGCACCTCCTACCAAGCAACAACAGGAAGACACCCCTCTAATTTATGTTATGGGGCCTATGATTTGTATGGGTATGACTTCATTAGTCACAGGTTATACCTCAATATCTAATTTAATGGGTGGTAAAACAACACTACAAGCTTCTCTCCCAACTTTAATTACTTGTTTTGCAATGCTGTTTGCTATGATTTTATTACCTATTATGAATAGATTCCATCAGAAAAGAGTTCGCAAAAAGCGAGAAAAAAATAGACAGCGTAAATATTCTCAATATATAGATACCAAAAGAGAAGAAATTAAAAATGAGATGGAAAAACAAAAACAGGCTCTTTTTGAAAATAATATCACTCTAGACGAATGTGCTAAAGTAATACTTGGTAGGAAAAGAAATTTATGGGAAAGAGAATTAGACCAAGATGATTTTCTTAACCTAAGAATTGGTATGGGAAATATCAACTTTAATGGAAAAGTCCATTATCCAGAAGAACATTTTAGCCTAGATGATGATAACCTTCAACAATTAGTTCTATCTCTCGGCAAAGAATCAAAGGAATTAGAAAATGTACCTATTAATTTTTCCTTTATAAAACATAATATTACAGCTATTATTGGTGAAGGAGAACAAAAAAGATACTTTGTTGATGGACTCCTTTTACAAATAATGGCTTTCCACAGCTACGAAGATTTAAAAATTGTTTTATTTACTAACGAAAAGAAAGCAGCTCGTTGGGAATACCTAAAAGTCTTACCACACTGTTGGAACAATGAGAGAACATTACGCTATTTTGCTACTACTCAAGATGAATCAAAAGAACTATCTTTACATCTAGAACAAGAATTTCAATCTCGAAAGTATAAAGAAGGAACACGAGAAGTAGAGAGTGCTAATTATCTTCATCACAAACCATATTATTTAATTATAAGCGACAATTTTAAAGCTATTCGTGAGTTGGAGATAATAAAAGATATTTGTGACCAGGATATTAATGTAGGTTATAGTTTAATGATTATAAATAATCGTATTACCAATCTACCTAATGAATGTCACAGCTTTATAAGTATTGGCGACAAAATGTCTGGATTATTTGAAAATGAGCTAGTTTCTAATAAGCAAAAAGAATTCATCGCTGATTACAACACTAGTATAAATATGTATGAATGTAGTAAAACTTTATTCAACATTCCTATTGAAATAGCTAAAGGAGATAGCAATTTACCAACAATGATTAGCTTCTTAGAAATGTATGACGTTGGTAAAGTAGAACAATTAAATATTTTAAATCGTTGGAAAACAAATGATCCAACTAAGTCATTACAAGCACCAGTAGGTGTTGACAAAAATGGTGAAATATTTAAACTTGATTTACATGAAAAGTTTTATGGTCCTCATGGCTTGATAGCTGGAATGACTGGTTCCGGTAAGTCAGAATTCATAATTACCTATATTCTCTCTATGGCCCTAAATTATAGTCCAAACGAAGTAAGTTTCATTTTAATAGACTATAAAGGTGGAGGTCTAGCTGGAGCTTTTCAGAATAAGGAAACAGGCATGAAGTTACCACATTTAGCTGGTAGTATTACAAACCTTGATACTGTCGAAATGAATAGGTCTCTTGCCTCTATAGAAAGTGAGTTAAGAAGACGTCAAAGAATTTTTAACGATGCTAGAGACACATTAAACGAAAGCACTATTGATATCTATAAATATCAGCGCCTTTATCGCGAGGGATTAGTTAAGGAACCAGTTACTCATTTGTTCATAATTTCAGATGAGTTTGCAGAGTTAAAAAGCCAACAACCAGAGTTTATGGAGCAATTAATATCAACAGCTCGTATAGGACGTAGTTTAGGAGTCCATTTAATTCTATCCACCCAAAAACCAGCAGGAGTTGTCGATGATCAAATTTGGTCTAACTCTAAATTTAGAGTATGCCTAAAAGTTCAAGACAAATCAGACAGTATGGATATGATAAAATGCCCTGATGCTGCCGCCATCAAAGAAACAGGTAGATTTTATCTGCAAGTAGGCTACAATGAATTGTTTGCCTTAGGTCAATCGGCCTGGACTGGCGCTAAATACTATCCTACCGATAAGCGCAAGAAAAAGTTGGACGAGTCTATTAATATTATAGATAATGTTGGAAATATCATAAAGAATATTGAAACCACAAAAAAAGATTTTGATATTACTGCTCAAGGAGAAGAAATTACTAATATTATTCAATATATAATTAAAAATGCTCAAGCTCAAAATTGTATGGCTAAACAATTATGGCTAGATAAAATACCAGAAATTATCTATGTTGGACAACTAAAGGAAAAGTATAACTATCACAAATCTAGTCGTGTAATTGAACCAATAATTGGTGAACTTGATGATCCAAGTAATCAAAGACAAGACTTATTAACGCTACCATTAAGTTCCGAAGGCAATACCATTATTTATGGCTCTGCCGGAAGTGGTAAAGAATTATTACTAACAACTATTATTTACTCGACTATAATTGAACATAGTCCAAGTGAAATCAATTTTTATATCCTAGATTTTGGTGCTGAAACTTTACGAGCTTTCAGTAAAGCTCCACAAGTAGGTGATGTAGTTACATCAGTTGAAGAAGAAAAAGTTAATAATCTTTACAAAAAATTGTTATATGAGTTAGATTACAGAAAAAAATTATTTATTGATTATAATGGAGACTTCGATTTCTATTGCAAGCATAGTGGTAAAACATTGCCTATGATTGTAGTTATCATCAATAACTTTGACTCTTATTCAGAAAGCTACGAGTCACAAGAAGATAATTTCACTGTTCTAACTCGTGAAGGTGCCAAGTATGGTATTGTCTTTATCGTAACCGCTAATAATACAAACACCGTAAGATATCGTCTTCGTCAAAATTTCAAACAAAATGTAGTATTACAATTCAATGACACTAGCGACTATACTTCAATTTTAGGAAATATTGATAAAAAATATCCTTCTAAAATTTATGGTAGAGGTATAGTATCCAAAGATAATGTTTATGAATTTCAAACAGCCTATCCATATAAACCAGAGAAAATTAATGAATATATTCGCATTATTAGTCAAAAATTGAGTACCATATTTCCTGATAAGGCCACCCCTATTCCAATACTTCCTAATGTAATCACACATAGTACAGTTAGTAATTATATTGGTAATATTTCTAATATACCAGTAGGAATTTACAAAGAAAGTTTAAATGTTGCTACCCTAAATTGTGCTAAAAATTACACAACTGTAATTAGTAGTAATGATATTTCTGAATATAAAAACTTTATAAATGGTATATATAAAACATTTTCTTATTTGAATAATTACTATACTTATGTAGTAGATACATATGATATAATTTCTAATCAAATTCCAAACACCTATCTAGAAAAGAAAAATTATACAACTTTTATTGATAATATTTTAGGAGAAATGTCAACACAATACCAATTATATACAGATAATAATTATGAGAAATCTGTATTAAATAATAGTAGTCACAATATTATTATCATAATTGGTATAACTAATTTACTATCTAGAATAACACCAGAAAAAAAGGCAGAGTTTACCAAAGCTTTATCAGCACTTAAAGATTTAGGAACATACCACATAGTCTATATTGAAAATCAAGATAAACTTAAGCAACAAGCCTATGAAAACTGGTATAAATCATCAGTTGACAACAGTAATGGTATTTGGTTAGGAAGCGGTGTATTAGACCAATATTGTCTTAAATTAGCAACTTCACCTCGTGAGCTTAGGGAGGAATTAAAGCCAGGATATGGTGTGTTAATTGAAAAAGGAAAACCGTTTGTTACTAAATTACTAGAAGGGGAGGACCATTATGACCAATAAGATTTTAATTCAACTATATTTACCTGCAATAGAAGAAGAATATGATATTTTTATACCAATTAATAAACGTGTAGGAACAATAAAACAATTATTAGAAAAAACTATTTCGGATAGGTTAGATAATGGTTATATAATCAAAGAAGATTCTAATTTATACAGCAAGGTAACAGGCAATATCTACGATGTACAAAGTCTTATCAAGGATACTGATCTTAAAAATGGTTCCCAAGTAGTTTTGTTATAGGAGGTACGATATGAATATAATAGATACCTATAAAAAGATAATAAATGAAATATTCTCTTGCCTTGATAGACTAGAACAAGGTTTAACCAGTGAGGAACAACTAAATTATATTTCTGGACTAAGAGAGTATAAAGATGTTGCTGTTAACTTTAAGAGCATTATTGAACAGTATGAAAAAAACAGTGAAGCTCAGCAATCATCTAATAATCAAACAATTTCACAAAGTGAGGAAAAAGTATGATTGGCAATTTAATGTATGACGAAGTAGAACAAATAATTACAATTATAACTAATTCTAATACCAATTTAAAAACAATATTGGAAACCATGAAACAATTTCCAAATGAAATAAACTCAACTGATAAAATGTTACGTTTCTCAGCTGAGATTGATAAGTTCATAGAACAATTACAAGAAAATATCACTCTTAACAAAGATGCAGATAAAGTTATTGCAGAATTAAAAAATGATATTAATTAAATTAAACGAACCAAAAAGATTTATCCTGGTTCGTTTTTCAA
>CANRBB010000039.1 GCA_947628745.1 uncultured Bacilli bacterium
TAAATTCTTTAAAACACTTGTAATTAAAGGGATTGTGAATGTTTAATAGTTAAATGACATATAAACACTCAAAATCTGACGCGTGATAAAATTACATTGATTATGAGCTTGTCAATACCATTTTTTATTATATAAAATATTGCCACTAAGCATAAATATAAAATAATGATATTAGCCATTATAAAACATTGTAGACATTTTGGTCTACATTCTGTCTATGATGTTTTTAATATATGGGCGTATGTCGGAATAGGTAGACGAGACGGTCTCAAAAACCGTTAGTAGTAATACTGTGTGAGTTCAAGTCTCACTACGCCCACCATATATATAAATAACCGTTCCTTTTGTTAGAAACGGTTTTATTATGCTTAAATTACATTATCTATTTTAGTGGAATATTATTATTGTTATATTATTTTTATGTTGCCATTTTGGAATATTTATGATATACTGTTTATAGGAGGAATGAATATGAATAATAAAGATTTTAATGATTATGTAGCTAATCAACTATTAAAAGCTAGAACTACACAAAATCTTACTCAAAGTGATGTAGCTAGACAAATAGATGTAGCTAATAATTCCACAATAGGACGTTATGAAAATGGAGATAGACAACCTAATCTATATAATTTCTATCAAATGATGTTATTATACAATACAGACGCTAACTATTATTTTCCTTTAGAAAATAAGAAAAATAATAGTATACCTATTTTTATGACACTTCAAGATGTAAAGGACATTAATAAAATTAAAAAAGCAACATCAATGTTAGAAGTATCAAGTGATTTAACTGATTGTTTTGCTCTTATTATTGATAATGATTTTATGAAACCACAGTTAAATAAAAATGATGTTGTAATATTTCAAAAAACAAGTGATATAAATGAGGACGGAATTTATTTAATAAAAGTTAAAGGACAACAACAAGCAATTATTAGAAATGTTGTAGTAAATAAAGATAGTTATATATTATATGTTAGTCAAAATGAAAATAAGCCAACAGTAATAGACAAAAATAATATTATACCAATCGGAAAAGCTAAAGAACTTAGACATCAATTTTAAAAAAAAGACAGACACTACTGGTAATAGTGAATGTCTATATAATGGAAAATAAATCCCTAGCACGAGACAAATTTTCCTACTTAATTATAACATTGAAACTACATTTTTACAATTAAAAAGGACGAGAAAATGGCTTCAATGAAGAAGATTGGTAAATCATATCGTATTACTGTTGAACTTGGAAAAGATACAAACGGAAAAAGACAAAGAAAATATATAACTATTAAAGATAAAAAAATGGCTACTAACATTTTAGCACATTATAATTCACAAGAAAAATTTGGTGGTTTTGTTACCCCAAATAAAAAGAAATTTAAAGAAACATTAGAACATTGGCTATACAATCATGCTTTATTTAATGTAGAGTTTTTAACATTTGTTAGTTATTATGAGCCTATGTATAAATATATTATTCCTAAATTAGGAGAAATATATACTCAACAACTAACTGTTAGTGATTTAGAACAATACTATGCTTATCTTATGAATGATTGTGGTCTTAGTGCTAATACTGTAAAACATCATCACGCTAATATACATAAGGCTTTAAAAGTTGCTAAGAAAAATAAAGAAGTTATGACAAATGTAGCTGATGACGTAGAACTACCAAAAGTAGACATCTATGAGCATAAAGTTTATACATCAGAACAACTACATACTTTATTCTCATTAGTAAAAGGAAAAGACTTATTCATTCCCGTTATTATTGGTGCTTATACGGGGCTTAGACGTTCAGAAGTTGTAGGCTTACAATGGGAAGATATAGACTTTAAAGAAAGAATAATCCATGTAAAACACGCTAAAATAAGACCTAGAAAGAAGTTTCTAAAATACATAAAACCTAAACACGGAGAAATGACACAAGACGGAAATTTATTAAAGAAAACAAAAAACAAAACCAGTACCCGTGATGTTCCTATAAGTGAAGTATTATATGAAGTTCTATGGAAATGGCGTATAGAACAAAAAGGCTTGAGATTTAAATTAGGAAAAGACGCTATCTATAATGATTTTGTTTGTACTATGTTAGAGGACGGAAGAGAAATGAAACCCGACCTAATTACTCAGTCATTTCATAATTTATTAGTTAAAAACAATTTACCTATTATAAGATTTCACGATTTGAGAGGTACATTGGCTACTTTACTAATAGAAAATGACGAAAATATAAAATATGTTTCTGAATTATTAGGACATTATGATACGAGAACAACAGAGAGATATTATGCAAAAACAGTTAAAGCTCGTATGCAAAAAGTAGCCACTAAAATAGATAATGTAATTTAAGCATAATAAAACCGTTTCTAACAAAAGGAACGGTTATTTATATATATGGTGGGCGTAGTGAGACTTGAACTCACACAGTATTACTACTAACGGTTTTTGAGACCGTCTCGTCTACCTATTCCGACATACGCCCATATATTAAAAACATCATAGACAGAATGTAGACCAAAATGTCTACAATGTTTTATAATGGCTAATATCATTATTTTATATTTATGCTTAGTGGCAATATTTTATATAATAAAAAATGGTATTGACAAGCTCATAATCAATGTAATTTTATCACGCGTCAGATTTTGAGTCTACCGCGTCTACCAATTCCGCCATACGAGCAAATACAAATAAATTATAACAAAATTAATTTAATTTCACAATATTTTTTAGAAACCATTAGAACTTATTAGAACTAGGCCTTAAATAATTCATACCTCAAAATTTTCTTAAGCCCAACTCGATTTATAATATACCCACTTATATAAGTTAAGTCAATACCAAATTATTCTAATTTTTTTGATTTTTTAGGCCAAAAGCAATAAACCAAATTTTAATTTGAGCAAAAGAGTCAAAATATATCAACAACTATAAACACCCCTAATTCAAATTTCATCACTTTACTATAACACATTCTAATAGTTGAATTAGATAACTCTTATAATCTTATTGTAACTATCTCTCTACTATCATTTTATTTATATTAAAAATACCTAACATTTAACTTATTTTTTCATAAATGACCCAAATTAATTTTATCATTCCCTATACTTTGAGGCATATAAATCAACCTCTTCCTGTTCCTCATTATCTTGTGTAATAAAATCCCTCATATCCGGTAAATCTTCAATAGAATTTAATCCAAAATAATCTAAAAATTCGCTTGTAGTTTTATACAAGATAGGTCTTCCTGGTAAATTACTTCTTCCCTCCTCTTTAATCAAACCCTTAGCTACTAACTTTCTAATTATTTGTACCGTAGAGACTCCCCTTAACTCATCTATTTCAACCCTTGTAATAGGTTGATTATAAGCAATTATAGCAAGAGTCTCTAAAGCAGCTTGACTAAGTACATTAGTTTCTGGATTTTCTACTAATTTTTTATAATACTCTTTATGCTCTTTCTTCGTAGTAAGTTTAATTTTATTACCCAAAAAGTCTATCCTAAGTCCCCTGTCTTTATTATTATAACTTTCTTTTAAATCTAATATTAGTTGCCTAGTCTCTTGATCTCCAATTGAAAGTACATCCTTTATTTGCTCTACATTAAGTCCATCTTCTCCTACCACAAACAACAAGCCCTCTAGTATTGCTTTATTTTCCATTTCCTACCTCACATATTATATCTTCAAAATTATTATTCTGACTTATACAGATTTCACCTGCTTTTGCCATTTCCAAAATCGCCAAAAAAGTTGCTACCACATACTCTTTACTATAATCATCAAAAAGTTGAAAGAAGGATACCCTTTTTTTGCTTCTCATAATCTCACTAATCTTTTTTCTTCTTTCTGCCACTGTAATTTCTTTTTCTGTCACTTTAGTATGAATTGGTTTACTTTCCTTTTGTCTTTCTAAAAACTTTTTAAACGCATCAACTAAGTCATCAATTTGTAAATCTTGATTAATGCTTAGATCACCAGACATATATTCTCTAATATCTTCTGGTGCTTTAGTATAAATTTCTTTTCTTAATTCTTCTTTTTCTTTTAACGTTTTTGTTATTTCTTTATAGGTTTGATATTCTAGTAATCTATTAATAAGCTGTTCTCTCGGATCTTCCTCTACTTCTTCATCTTCAGTTACAACTTGAGGTAACAACATCTTAGATTTGATATATAGAAGTTCAGACGCCATAACTAAATAGTTACTTGTAACCTCTAAATTCATTTGTTCCATTTTATCCAAATATTCTAAATACTGTTTTGTTATTTCCTCTATTTCTATATTTAAAATATCCATTTTATTTTCTTTTATTAAATGTAAAAGTAAGTCAAGTGGCCCATTAAAATCCTCAAGTTTAAAATCAATTTCCATAAATATCAATCCTAACTATAACGTTATTATATCATATATGCTATAATGATTCTAGGTGATTTAATGAAAAAATTTACAATGCGTGATGAAGATTTTGTTTGCCAAAATTGTCATAAAAAAGTTACTGCTCTAAAATACAGTGCAAGAGATCATTGTCCGTACTGTCTATATTCACTTCACGTAGATATTAATCCTGGTGATAGAGCAAATTCCTGTCATGGTCTTTTAAAGCCAATTAGTCTTGAGAAGTTTAAAGATAATTACAAAATTATATACCAATGTGAAAAATGTCATCAACTTCATAAAAACATTATGGCTAAAGATGATGACATAAATGAAATTATCAAAATTTCTACAAATGAAAAAATATAATTAATAAATCATAGATATTTTAATTACGTGGTTTAAATATTAGTGTCAAAAAGAACGAAAAGATAATAGCTGCACTAATACCAGACGCTGTCAAATCAAACATTCCCATAACAAGTCCAAATACACCCATTCCCTGTGCCTGCTGTAAACCTCCATGGATAAGTTGATGCCCAAAACTTGTAATCGGAACCATGGCTCCACCACCAACTTTTTCCACAATAACATCATAGATGCTAAAAGTATCAAGAAGTGCACCTATAATCACAAAGATACTTGTTATATGTCCTGGTGTCAACTTGGTATTATCCAAAATTACTTGAGCAATTAAACAAACTGCTCCACAAAATAAGAATGATAACAATAATTTTTCTATCATATAGCCTCCAAACTAATTGCATGAGCAATACTTAAAATATTTTCTTTTTGATAAAGCATAGTTGGACTAAATAAAGCTCCCGTCGCAATTATCAAAACTTTTTTCAAGTTCTTTTTTTTCATCTCACTTAAAATAAAGCCATAAGTTACTAAAGCACTACAAACGGGTCCACTTCCTCCAGCCAACACTTCTTTTTGTTCTTTTAAATCATATAACATAACACCACAATCATTGTAATTTGAACTTAAATTTATTTTATATTCTTTCATAGCATACTCTTTTAATATTTCTTTACCATAAAGTCCCAAGTCTCCCGTCACAATCAAATCATAATAATCTTCTTTTCTCTTTAAATCCTCTAAATGTGTTTTTAAAGTATCAGCAGCTGCTCCAGCCATTACAGCTCCCATATTAAGAGCATCTTTTTGGTTATAGTCAATAATCTTACCAATTGTTGCACTTTCCACTCTAATCACACTTTTTTCATTTGATAAAATAGCACTAGCTCCACCTGTTGCAGTAAAAGTAGCAGTAGATGGTTTAGGAGCCCCATATTCCGTGGGATTTCTAAACTGTTTTTCACTGGACATATTATGAGAACTTGTCCCACATATACATCTTTTCACCAGACCACTATTTATAAAATTACTCGCAATTATTAGACCTTCAACATTAGAAGCACAAGCACTATATACTCCTAAAAAAGGTCTTTCTAATTTACTTGTTGCATAACATGAAGAAGTAACTTGATTAAGCAGATCGCCAGAAATAACTAAATCAATATCTTCTTTAGTCTTTTTATTTTTTCTAAGTACCTTTTTCATACTTTCTTCTAATAACTTAACTTCAGCCTGTTCCCATGAATCAGCATCACAGTATAAATCTTCATAATTACTATCAAAATATTTACCTAAAGGTCCCTTATTTTCATAAGGTCCAACCACAGTATAAGTATCATTAAGATACACTTTATCATATTTGAATGTCACAATAAACTACCTCCAATTAAAAGTCTAATAACTCCAAAGGTCCATGCTGAAACTACACCATAGACAATAACCGATCCTGCCAACTTAAAAGCATTACTTCCAATTCCATAAATAGGCCCTTCTTTTTTATACTCAAGAGCTGCACTCATCATTGAATGAGAAAAACCTGTAATAGGAATAAGCAGTCCACATCGTGCAAAATTAACCCACTTATCAAAAAAACCTAAGGCAGTAAATAGTGCTGCTAAAAATATTAAAGTTATAATCATATATACAGAACTAACAGTTCTTGACACATGCCATAGGCAACAATATAGTTGAATAAGACCTTCTCCTATTAAACCAACAACTCCCCCAATGAGAAAAGCAACTAATGCATTTTTACTCCTTGTTTCAGTAGGTTTATGTTTTTCAACAATATTATCATATTTCTTATTTATCATCTTAATCACCATTACTATTATTTCCCAACTCTATTTTTATATACAAAAAAAAATTAAAGTTTTACCTTCAATTTTTGTAATATTTTTTTCTCTTCTCTAGACACCTTAGCTTGACTAGTACCCATCTTTTTTGAGATTTCGCTTTGTGTATACCCATCATAATACCTTGCCTTTATTAAATTATGTTCATATTCACTTAAACTATTAAGCTGTTCTTTTAAATCTAAATATGAACTATCTAAATTATGATCATAGATTTTAATAGAATTATAATAATTATCTTCATCACTATTTCTAACATAATCAAGACTTTCAGGTACCTGCATCAACATCTGTACCTCATCTATTTTTTCTTCATCTATATCTAACAATAAAGAAATCTCTACATTTGTTGGGGGTCTTCCCAACTTTTGATACAGTATATCTCGGCACTTTTCAATTTGCTTATTAAGTCTTACTATATCTCTACTTATCTTTACACTTTTATTTTCTCTAATAAAATTTGTTATTTCCCCTAAAATATAATCATGAGCATATGTTGAAAATTTAGCTAATCCTGGCTTATAGTTCTTAGCTGCTTTCATTAGTGCTACCATACCAACTTGATATAAATCATCATAATCTTCGTAATAACCATATTTACTTATTAAAGCTCTTACTAAGTTTTCGTATTCTAAAATATTTTCCATTTCTTTATCCCCCTATAAACTAAGTAATCTATTAATATCTTTTTGATTATCTACATAAAACATACTATCTTCTCTACTACCTAATAATTTTCTATTACACTTATTTATTCCATATAAAGCTACCCTACCACATCTCAAAAATATTTCCACTAATTTATTCTGAAACATATTTAAAAAACTATTACTAAATTTTTCAATATCTAGAAAATTAAAAGCAAAATAATTTATTCCCTGTCTATACAACATATAATCTATTTCTTTATCTACCATATTTACTACGTTATCATTAATTTCCCCCTCTACTGACATAAAAAGTATTCCATTTCTTACTTTGGTATATAACATTTCCCACGTCTCCTTCATTAAGAATATAGAATACTTTTTAAAAAAATGATACTATTTCGACAAAACATTACAAATTATTCATTCGACATTAATCGACTATAAAATTCCTGTCGTAACTTTTTCTAGATTTTTTAAGAATAATTGAAAGAAGTTTAATTTATCTACATTTTTTGTTACCACCAAATTTTGTGATGTTATTTCTTTACCATCATCCATGACTATTATTTTTCCAACTTTATCTCCTTTCCTTAGTGGCAATTTAATTTTATTCATTTCAATCTTCGTTTTATACTTAGTATTATTTACACCTTTATCTTTTAGAATACTTACAGCATATTCGGGAACTACTGATACTGTTTGACTTGTAGCTTTATCAAGTTTAATCTTTTTTATTACATCTGTATCTTTTTTTATTAATTGAATTTGTTTATTATTAAAACCATAATCTAATAAGGTACTTGCTTCACTATTGCGAATTTTAGCATTATCTTCACCTAAAACAATAGCAATTAGTCTCATACCATCCCTTTTAGCTGTAGCTGCCAAACAATATTTAGCAGAATCAGTATGTCCTGTTTTTAGACCATCACTTCCTGTGTATGTTCTTACTAGTTTATTTGTCTATTAATACTATAATTTAAAAAAATTTTTATTTCTTAAACTTATATTTTGTTGGGGCTGATGGCTCAATTAAATTAGCCTCTAACAATAATGATATTACTTCTGAAGCTCTTGATCTTCTTACATTAAAGATATCAGCTACATCTTCCCAGTTAAAATTATATTGATAAGTAAATTTATCAAATAATTTTTGAATTTTATCATATGTACCCCTACTGACATTCCCTTGCAAATTTCTGTGTAATTTAATCACAAAATAATCCTCGTCACTAACTACATTTCCACTCATAACCGGACTTTTTTCATCAGTAACCGGACTTTTTTTAATATAACCCTTATTTGGAAATACTACTTTAAATGAAGATACATCAGAATTAAATATTGGTTTACTACTATAATCACTATATGACTCTATAATTCTTGTTAAACCACTACCCCTACGCTCCATAAAGTGTAATCTATTAAATATATCAGAAATAACCCTATTTCTCCTCATTGAAGATATTTTAGTTATATCAAGATCTTGAACAAAACTACCATCTATCATTCCTCCAGGTGAAGTTATTTCTAACCTATTATCAAACATATCTATATGAATCTCTGAACCAACTATTTGATAATCTCTATGAATAATAGCATTTACAATAGCCTCACGAATAGCACGAACAGGATAATCTTCTACCTCAACTCTCTTCATGCCCTTAATTTCCCAACCAACTCTAGAATGATTTTTTATAAACAACTCTGCATTTTCCAACAACAAAATTATACTACCTGTATATTCTTTATCATCAATAGCATCTCCATCAACCGAACCTTTAACTAAACCTTTCCATCTAGTACAAAATATTCTAGATTGAACTAACAATCCTTGATCTGATAATAATAATCCCGCATTAGTTACTTTACCATCTTTAGTTACTAATTCTAAAGACAGCAAATCTTTTTCCTTATTTAGCTCTTTTCCCGTTTCATTTTTAAGAGATGCATTTAATAAAGTAAAACTAACATCCGACAAATCATATTTACTAGCTAATTCATCAAAAGTAGTATTTTGTCCTTTTAATATTAAAGCGTCTAAAATATGTTTAGGAGCAGGTATTGACTGATTACCGGATCTAATAAAAGCCTCTTTCCTACCATCACTACTATAATAATACGGAGTTCTAGGACCATCACCAACTTTTACTTCAATATAATCTTTATCATTCTCCCTAAATGATTTTAGTTCATATCTAGGTAGAGGTATAATCTTATCATTTATTAACTCAGAAATTCTCCCAGAATCTTTAATAGCATCTTCTAAACCAATAGGGGTTCTATCAACATCCCTTATTCCAAAAAGGATAATTCCCCCACTAGAATTAGCAAAAGCTGAAACACTTTTTAACCAACTTTTTGGATGACTATATTCAACTGCCTCTTTAAAATCTATACTAGTGCTTTCAACTTTTTCGTAATCTTTTAATTGCATATCAAAACCTCATTCCTTTCACCTTGTCATATATATTATACAATAAAGTTCTCTACTTTTTGTCAACTAATGTCGTCAATAACTAAAATTACCACTAAAAACCGGACTTTTTTACTAAAACATGCAAAAAAATCCGTATATAACCGGACGTTTTATATAAATTCAACTTTTTCCACT
>CANRBB010000040.1 GCA_947628745.1 uncultured Bacilli bacterium
AAATCTTTCTGTTTTACTATTATATACTCCATCACCATCCACATCACAGTCAAAGGCATCCCCTGATTTTAATTCACTATTTGTTGTTGACTTATTACCATATGTCATAGTCTCCCCTACACTATATATGGCATCACATGGCTTGTATACTTCAGTATTATGACTTTGACATATTTCTGTGTGTAAAGTTTCAACATTAGCTCTTTTACATAACTTAGTATCAACATCTACTTTTTCATCATCTGCTTGAACATACTCTACACCAAACTCCATCTTTAGTGTTGTTTTCTCTTTTGGTAAATCTTCTTCACTTAAATCTTTTTTATAAGCTATTCTTACAGTATATGTTTTTGTTTCTTCACTTTTCAAAGCCTGTTTTGCTTTTATTTCTTGGCCATCATTATAAGTGACACTATATTCTAGATATTTTGGTAAATCTGTAATTAATGTATCATTCATTTTTGATTCAACTAAATTTACCATACCATCAATACTACCCTCATTTACAACATCGACATTAAACTGGTAAAAGTCTCCTGGCTTTTTTAGAGTGACTTCATATGTTACAGAAGTTTTATCACCGGAATCTATCGTAGCGTTAGTAACTGCTTCTACACTTCCTTCAAACTCTTGTACATTAGCAAAATGAATATTCCAAGTTGACTTCTTAATACCAGTTGTTCCATTAATATTTAAAGTAGTTGATATTAAGGCATAACCTACTCCGATTATAGACATTAACAACATTAGGATTAATAATTTTATTTTTTTATTCTTTTTTCTCATCTTACCCATATCCTCCAAATTAGCTCACTATTAAAACAACGAAGAAGATTATATGTTAAAACCATCATCTAAAAGTTTCTACCAACATAACTCTTTCGAATCTTTATCTTCTCTTTCTATTATACCCCCCCCCTGTCGTTAAATTGCAAGAAAAAAATTGCAGAAATCTGCAACACTAAATTCATTATTATCATTTTAATCAGCTTTTTCTTTTAGTTCTTTTCCCATCTGTTTACGATAATACTCTTTACAAATTTGTTCTGTATCACCCATTTTAACAATTTCCCCATGTTCTAACCAAATTACTCTATCACATAATTCTCTTATAGAATCAAGTGAGTGTGAAACATATAAAACTGTGGTACCTCCCTTTATCATTTCTAACATTTTATTCTTACTTTTTTCCTGAAACTTAATATCACCAACAGACAAAATTTCATCAACAATTAATATTTCTGGATTAACAATTGTAGCAATTGAAAAAGCAAGCTTAGCAGTCATACCTGATGAAAAGTTTCTAACTGGTGCGTCTAAAAAGTCTTTTAATTCTGAAAACTCTACTATTTCATCAAATTTTTCATCTAAAAACTCTTTTGAATAACCTAAAATAGCTCCATTTAAATATATATTTTCCCTTGCTGTTAACTCCGCATCAAACCCTGCCCCAAGCTCTATCATTGGAGATATAACTCCATTTACAATAATCTTTCCTTTAGTAGGTTTTAAAACTCCACTAACTGTTTTTAACAATGTACTCTTACCTGCTCCATTACTTCCAATTAATCCTATTACTTCTCCCTTTTTAACAGAGAATGATACATCTTTAAGTGCCCAAAATACTTCTTTCTTTTTCTTATTTTTCTTTGGTTTAAAAAAATTAATAAATGCTTCTTTAATAGAATATTCTTTTTCAATTCCTAAATTGAATTTCATTGAAACATGCTCTAATCTTATCATAAAGACTACCTCCTATATATAATAAATGAACTTATCTTGATTTTTCTTAAACACGATAGATCCCACAACGAGTGTTCCTACTCCTATTAATCCTATTATACCAAGTGTCATAAAAGAGGGCCTTGCTCCATATAAAACAATACTTCTCACTGCTGTAATAAATTGATAAAGTGGATTAAGTTGAAACAAACTTTGTAATTTTTGAGGTAATATTTCTATACTATAAAATACTGGTGTAAAATAATTCCATATTGTTAAGATTATTCCATAAATATAGAAAACATCTCTTAAGAATACCGAAACGCATGATAGCAATAAACCAACACCAACAGTAAACAAGAAGAAACATAAAAAAATATACGGAATAATTAAATAATACCAATTTATACTTGCTGGAAATTCTCCTAACCCAAACTGGGTTAAAATTATTAAACCTAACCATGGAATAAGCGTTAATACAAAATTAATTCCCACAAAAATACATTTAGAAAGAGGAAAGATATATTTTGGAATATAAACTTTACTAATAAGAGCAAAATTACTTACAACAGATGTCATAGCGTTATTTGTAGCTTCACTAAAATATTGCCACATTACAATACCAGTCATTAAATATACTAAATAATTTATACCATCTACTTTAAATCTAAACATCTGTGAAAACACTATTGACATAACTACCATCATTAATATTGGATATAACAGACTCCATACTACACCTAACACGGATCTTTTATATTTTACTTTAAAGTCTCTAGATATTAATTGTCTCATTAAAAATGAATATCTCTTAAAATTAACCAATATATTTTTTATCATAACTCTTACTCCTTTTAGTATTACATCCAGTAACCAAAATTATATCACAGTTAAAATAATCTAGTCAAACCATCACACTACTATTTACTTTCTTTTCTTCATTTTTCTAACTCTCTCGAGTAATCTAAAACTTCTAGATTGTTCTATCTGTTTTAATCTTTCTTCTTTTTCTTTTAACTCTTTAATTATATTATCTTTTTCTTCACACATTGCTACTAATTTTCTATTTTCTTCTTTTAAATATCCATTAATATCATCATTTCTTTTTATATAACTACTTATTCTTAACCCATCAAATATATAATCACAAATATTCTTACATCCTCCATCTTTTAATTCACCAAACATTAGATTGTTATATTTTGATACCATTTTAGTTCCTACTTGTTTATCTATTATTTTTAATAAGCTATCTATATTATTACAAGTATTATTTTCTGTCCAAAAATTATAGTCATCAAATATTATTCCCCTTAAATTTTTATATTTATCTAAATCTGTATTTAAATATACTACTGGTCTATTTAATATTTGATACTCTTTTCCTATGGATGAATAATCAGTTAATAACATATCACTTGCATTTAATATATTATTTACATTTAAAGCATATTTTGTAAGCATACTATCTTCTATATTTTTTATATTATCGTTATTATATATATCATATGTATCCTCATCACTTGGATGTCTTTTTATTATTAACAAATAGTTATTTTCTTCCAAATATTTTAATAATTTTTCTTCTTTATATTCTTTTAAATTTAAAATATTTTTTTTATTATTATCTAATAAGAGTGTCCTTCCACATCCCATCTTAAAAGTTGGCATATACATAATTATTTTTTTATATTTATTTACATCTATTCCTAGTATTTTACTTAAATTATCTTTTCCATTAGAGTATATTATTTCATCAAATAGTGGTAGTCCTAAATTTAATATTCTTTCGTAATTAATATTAAATGTTGCTGCAAAAATTATTCTCCAAAATTCTGTTGGTACTATAAAATAATCTACTTTTTCTTTTACACTATCTACCCATTCTTTATCTTGACTGCTTAAGTTTTTGGTTAAATATCCTACTGGTTTAAACCCTATTCCATGCCATAAATCTATATAAATAGCTTTAGTTTCTTGATTCTTATATTCTATTAAATTAGCATGAGTTGAAAAGATTATATCTATATTTTTTATAATTGTTTTCATCTCTTTACTATCTTTTAATACTACTTTTGTATTTTTCTCATTTAAAATATTAATACTATTTTTATCATATACTACCCAGTAATAGTTCATTTTATTTTTATAACGTTTAATCATATAATTATATAATGCTTTAGCATTTCCACAAAAGTCTGGAAAACTACAAAATAATATATTTAATTTTTCCACAATAACCACACTCCATACCTTTATGAGTAACATAGTTTATTTATATACTAATTTTTTTATATTATTATATACATCTTTTTCATTTTTCTGATAATATCTTATTACTTTATCTATACTTTCTGATTTAAATACTTCTTGTATTATATTTATTTCTTTATCTTCTAATCTAAATCCTTTTATAAATCTTATTAATCTATCTTCATCAGTATTTAGAATATAATTTATAATTTCTTCTCGGCTTAATATGTGTTTTATATATATTTTACTTGTTACATATAAATCATAATAACCATAATATTCATCATAGTAACTTTTAATATCTCCTAATGCTTGAACTTGAACTATATTTATTTTTTGCTTCAGCCCATCAAAGTATCTTAGTCCATCTTCTAATCTTTCCGTAAAGTGTATACCATAGCCATCATTACCAAACACTATATCCTGATATGTCACATCTACCTCATAAATTTTGCCTTCTTTAAACTTAAAACCATATCTATTACTTAAGTCATTATTTAATACTTTATAACCTAAAATTATATTTTTATAATCTTCTTTTTGATTATCATTACATATCAATATATCATTATCTATTTTCATGTAATCTCACTACTTTTCCTCATCAAATATTTTTTCTAACCTAATCATTCTTTCTTTTTGTATTCTTTTTAAATCTATATCTTTCTTCACTTTTTTATTTTTTAAGATATCTAAAACTTCATCTACCATATTATCTTCATCTTTAGATATAATATATCCAAAATCTTTTTTTATATTTATAGCTTCATCAGATACATTAATTGTAGTAATTATAGTTTTATTTAACACAATGGCTTCTAAGTAAGTAACTGGAAACCCCTCATAATCTGAAGTCAAAATTATATAATCTGCCTTCATCATATAAGGATAAGGATTACTTTGTCTACCTAAAAACATTACTCTTTCTTGCAAGTTTTTTTCTTGAACCATGTGTTCATACAATTTCTTATCTACTCCATCTCCAACTATCCACAACTCTATTTCTTCTATTTTATCTACTAAGTTTATAGCTCTACCTAACTTTTTTGATGAATCGTCTAATCGCCCTACAAATACAAATAATATCTTATCTTTTTTCTTTTTAATTAAAATTTGTTCATGACTTTTTTCTTGTATTAAATCTATATCTATAAAATTATTTAATACTTCTGTTTTAAATTGTAAGTCAGGATAAATTTCTAAGAAAGAAGTCCGTGATTCGTTAGATACAAATATTATTTTTTTAAACAGCCTAATATTTCTCTTATCAAAGAAATCTTTAAACTCTTGTTCTTTATGATACAAATCTCTATAATTACTATGTACATATAATGTACTATTTCTAGATGCTATTCTTGTGAGTACATTACAACTATAACTATATGTTGCGTAGCAACAACTAAAATCATATTTATTATGATTAAAAAGATAAAAGAATAATTTTCTGCAACAATTTATTATTTTTCTAATCAAAACTATTTTATTTTGAGAAACTTTTATTTCTTTTATATTTACTTTAGTATTTACTTTATCTAACAATACTCCTTTTTTTTCTTCCAATATTAAATCTACTTCGTATTTATCATAATTAATATTATTTAATAAATTTAAAAGGGACGTTTCTATACCTCCTACTTCTAAATTTACTGCTGTAAACAAGAGCTTTCTTTTTTTCATTTCAAGACCTACCTAACTATCAAATACATTATAGCACAACTATAACAATAAATATACAAGTGATACTAATAATAGATAATGTTTAAAAAAGCTTCAGAAAAAAATTTGTAATTAAACTAACCGCTAATTAATTAAATTAAATAGAGGTGACCCTAGTTTGACAGTTTTAATTCAATTTTACCTATAATCCCCCATAAATAAAGGGTTTTATCAATTTTAACTCATGCGTACGTTTTCGTATAGCTTGATTTTCAAATTATACTATGATAAACTTAATGCGTAATTTATAAAAATTGAGTTAACAATTATATAGAAACCTAGTAATTCTAAGGCTTTTGAATTATGCGTAACCGAAATTTTTAAATTTTTTTTACTTAACCTTAAAAATTTCTAAACGTACGCATTTTTTTAATGAGGTAAAATCCTTATAAATAAAGGGGAAAACCGACATTTTGCTCTTAAAACTGTCAAAGTCAGGATTATAGCACAACTATAACAATAAATATACAAGTGATACTAATAATAGATAATGTTTAAAAAAGCTTCAGAAAAAAATTTGTAATTAAACTAACCGCTAATTAATTAAATTAAATAGAGGTGACATATGAAAAAAATTTTCGCAATCATTATTATATTAATTTCTATCTTTTTTATTCTTTTATTTTTTACTAGTAAGAAAAAGGTAGTAAACAATAAAAATACTAATATTCAGGAAAATAAATTAGACTATTATAATTATCGTAATGAAAAACGTTATCAAAATTTTTCTAAGCTTTTCCCAAACTTATCAAAAGAAGAGATAATTACGAGGGTAAACATAGGTTTAGATCAAAAACCATACACTAATACTAAAGAAAGTCCTTATTTAAATAAAGACTACATTCTTGTAAATAAGTACACCTATCTTCCCGAGACATATGTTCCCAATAATCTTGAAGACTTAGACATCTCTTATGCCAGAAGTGGTATGAAATTAGTCAAAAATGCTAAAAATATGTTAGAAAAAATGATTACGGAAGCTAAGAATGATGGTTACATTATTCGTATCATATCCAGTTACAGAAGCTATTCATATCAAAATAAACTATATAATGAATATGTCCAAACAGATGGTAGCGAAAATGCTGATACTTACTCGGCTAGACCTGGTTTTTCAGAGCATCAAACAGGTTTATGTGTTGATGTCGATGATGGCAAGACTTTATATACCTCATTTGAACAAAGTCCCAGTTTTATCTGGATGCAAAAAAACTCTTACAAATATGGCTTTATTTTAAGATACCCTAAAGGAAAAGAAGATATAACAATGTATACATATGAAGCGTGGCATTATCGCTATGTAGGCAAAAAAATAGCCGAATATATTCATGAACACAATATTACACTGGATGAATACTATGTTAAGTTTATTGCTAAGAATTAATCAAATTTCTTTCTAAAGTAAGAATATAATTTGATAAAAGCAAGAACTACAATCCATATCCAAAACAATAAATTACTAATCTGTACAAAAGATAAAATAATACTATTTTTATATATAGCATAATCGAAAGATAATTTAATCTTATTAGAAATTACATAACTAGATAATCCTACAAATAATGAAAATAATAGAAAACAAAATACATAATTTAAAATCTTAAACTTAATTGAATATTTATCACTATACATAAAATAAATTAATAATATTGTAGTTATAAACATCATAATAAAATAAAGTGCCATGGATGGAAAATAATAATAATCAATAATCATTTCAATAAATCTTTGAAAAGCCCCAACTGAATAATTATGAAAACCCATAGCCATAAAAGCTAAAAATAATAATATTATTATAGGTGCTACTATATTGACTATTTTCTTATTTCTTTTTATATTAAAAAATAAAAAAAGAAAGATAACCAAAACAATCAAACTAAGTTCAATAGACATAAATGAGGAGAATAAGTATTTAAAAACTATCTTTAACTTTTCAAATAAAGATAAATCTATATACATATCCTCACCTCCATTACATCAAATCAAAATAGTATACTGTCTGTTCTGTATCACTATCTTTAGTACAAGTAATTAAAGTTAACTCTTTCGTATTTATATTTGGTCTTTGTATTTCTAATTGACCTGTTTTGGGTAAGTTTTCTATTTTAACTAATTGATAAGTATATTTTACATCCTTATAAGTAACATAAGCTTGATCTCCTGCTTCTAATTTATATAGATTAGCAAAGAAAGATATATAGGCATCTCCCGAGTGAGCATAAATGATAAGATTACCATTAACAACATCAGGCATATTAGCTACATTAGATATTGTTATATTATAATTGATATCATTATATTTTGAATTTTTATCAACAAACCCTCTCTTAAATCTTATTTTAGGTATCTCTAAATATCCTATATAATCATATGTTGTTTTAGGCTTTTCTTCTTTTTCTGACTCTTTACTTTCAGGTTCAGATGGAACAACAACTTTATCTTGTTGCTTCTTTTTTTCTTTTCCTTTATCACTAGCTTCATCAACCATCATGGATAGTCTAACATTTTCATATATTAATTCTTTTAAAACTTTCAACTTCCCATATGATAGCGTTATTAACCCCACGAATACAAGCAAGGAGCCAAACAACATAAGTTGACTCCTTCGAACTTTTTTATTCTTTTTATTACTATTGTTGTTTGGCTTTAGCATTAACATAAATTACAGATAAACCAATTACTAATACCATTGCTCCAATAATATATACATATTTTGAATAATCTCTAGCAGTATCTGGTACAGTAATCTTTCCCTTTAACTCTTTCATCTCAGTAGTTTTATTACTAGTTACAAGTAAAGCAATCTGAGCGCTTTCAGGGCTACTAGAACTTTGATATGCTAAGAAACTATTATTTGTAAATATTCCTGAAATCTTTCCAACAATATTACTTTCACTTCCTGCATTTAAATTACTAGCATTAACTCTAATTTTAAATGTTTTTCCTGCTAAACTATTTAAATCTTGAATAACACTTCCACTTTCATCTACCACAGTAGTATCAAATACATTACTATTTAACTCAAATTTAAATCCACTAAATTCTGTATTAGAATTTTTAGTTGTAATACTAACCGTAATTGGTGATGTTTCATAATAAGTTTTATCATCACTTAAGGCAAACTCTAAATTACCATTAGATACTTCTATCGAATTAACACCTGTACTATTTTTAACAGACTGAGCGTTAACAACTAAATCATAAATATTTTTAGCTACTCCAGAAGCATGACTAGTTTGTAAAGCTTTCCACATATTAGCTATATCTGTATTTTCTGGATTAGACTTTTGAATTTCCTGATAAATCCAAATAGCTGCCTGAATTGTATAATACTCATCATTACCAAGTGTTAAATTATGAGAACCATCAAAATCTTTATCTTTATATGCAGTATTAACTATATAAGTAATTCCCTCATCAATATATTGAGAAGAATCTCCTACTTTAACATACTCTCTTGAATTAGGCATACCTTTTTCATGCTCTAAACAAAACAAATCAACCGTATAAGTTACATCATCTTTTTCAAATTTACCTTTGAATTTAGAATTTAATAAAACACTGCCTTCAAAATATTTATTAGCAGGTAATGATATTGTTTCAACCTCACTAGTAAATTTTGAAATATCTTTAGCATCTAACGTAGCAGGAATTGCATATGTGGTATCTAAATTCCTACTAAAAACATAAACTGTAACCATTACAAAGCACAATAGCACTCCTAATAGTATAGTGGCACTAGATCTATTATCCAAGCCTCTTCTTTTTTCCTTCATCTTTATCTCCTCACTCTATTCTATATTTAATTATAGTATAGCACATAAACAAAAATTTTAAAGATTTTTTTTAATTAATTTCAAATATTTGTGAAAAATTGTCAACAGTATAATTAGAATCTCCGTAGATTAGTGCTATCACTTCTCCATCTTGTACTCGGGAATTTATCAGTTTTGAATTGAAAAAATTGTGCAAACCATTATAAAATGGTTCTTTTTTTGTCAAATTTTTAAA
>CANRBB010000041.1 GCA_947628745.1 uncultured Bacilli bacterium
ATATCTGTACAAGATTTGATATTAACACAAAATAATAATGCTGCAACATTCTATACACCAGAAGAAGATGAATTACACCAAAGACTAGTTAATGCTATTGCAAGTCAAGTAGATTATGAATTAGTCAAACAAGAAGAAGTTAAGAGATTAAGATTAGAAAGAATTAGAAAAAAGTAGAATAAATAAGGGAAAGTAGAATAAATAAGGGCTAGTATAGACTTATAAAATAGTTATAGTGTGATATTAAATCGTTGAGAGATGTTTCTTAATAAGAAGTTGATTATTATAAGCAAAACAAATTTATTAATAAAGATTATAAACAATCATCTGTTAAATTTAGTTTACTTTCATATATCATAAAAAATAGCCACATAAATATTACAGTGGCCAAAATTTTTATAATGAAATATTCAGAGCTATTTAATATATTTATTTTCCTCAATATTATCTTTCATAGATGACTTTAACTCAGTTTCAAATGTTTTTCTATCAACCAAATCTGAGTCAATTTGATAAAAATAATTATTATCCAAGTTCTTACTAAAATCAATTTTAAAATATCTAGTATCATCATTTATAATAATAATCATGTCTTGCAAGCTTGTATTGATAGATAATTTCCCAATACCATTTGAATCTTTGATGATTATGCTATCACCTATATAGTTAAACATTAAATTACTATATTCTTGCATTAAATCAGTATAATGCTTTAATATATATTCTATTGTATTTAAATCACTAATATTATATATGTGTTGCTCCTTAACAACATGCGCAATAGATATTTTATCGTGATATAGGTCAGTAGGAATAGAGTATATCTTTAAATTAAATTTTTCAGCTAGTACATGAGCTTCTTCGTAATCATGTTGTGTATATGGCTCAAACAAAACTACCCCTAAAAATTTTGTAGAATGTGGATCTAAAGTTATATCACTATAAACCTGTTTATTTTTTTGAACAATAAAATCTCCATTTTCAACAATATTTTTCTTAACCATCTCTAAACCTATTTGATTAGGTAATTTTAAACTATTAATATACTTTTTGTTATATAATTTTCGTCCAGACTGCGTAGTTGCTGTATAAAAATACTTCTTACTGTGAAAATCATCACTACTAGATTCACATATTGTATTGCTGTCATCTGCACTAATTGACATAAGATTATTTTCATCTACATTACATATTAAACCATAATTTATTTTATTAAATGTACCAAGGTGCTTTTCCGTGATTAAAGATGCTGATACAAAATGTTTATTATCTAATGAAAACTTACTAGCCGCTACGGTTGGACAAGTTATCACAAATTTAAAATTATTTCCTACTTTAAAGTCATTTGGATCTGTCAATTCTAATGCCCATACTCGCGCAAAAAAAGGGCGAAAATGAATCTCATAGTTTTTTATTTCTTCATATGATGTAAAATTATGCTTTTTTGCCTGAAATTGTAACTTTTTCATAAATAAAACTTCTTCTTTGGTAAAAAGTTGTTTATATTGCTTAAGTAAATTATTTACGCTTTCATTTATCTCCTTTAATATGTCTTGATACTCCATATTCCACATCTCCCTCTATAAAACTATCGGCTATTCTATTTTTATTTATATAATCAGCAAACCCAAATAAAGATTTAGTCACATTCAAATTGATTTCGTCTGAATCAATATTTTGTGTAGTTAATCTTACTCTATCAAGAATATCAGCATCTTTCAGAATCTTTAAAAGCAATATGTTCCTTTGATTAATAGGTACATTACTTTGAAAAAATATTGATTCATCATATACTCTAGCACCATGCCCCAATATTAAAGCTTTAATTCGACCTAAATTGTTACTGTCATGATAAAATTGTTGACTTAATAAAATATCTTCAGCTATCACTGTACCAATAATGCAGTGATAATAGTCATAGTAATCATTTACTCTACCAATATCATGTAAAAGTGAAGCATCAACCAATACTTTTTTGTCATCATCCGATAATTCAAAAAAACAAGATATAACCATTGCTAGTAGAGCAACATTCAAAGCATGTTTGACACTGTGATTTGTAAATTGCGGAAAGATACTTGCGTCAAGAATATCAAAGTTTTCCTTTAAATAATCGTAAACATTATTCTCATCCATAATTTCGAATACTTTGTCAACTGGAATTTGTTTTTCCATACTATTATTAATCACGTTCATTTCTTACCATTCCTTTAATCAATTATAATTTATTTAAAGAATGGAGTCAAATTTCTCAAGTTAAATAATGTAAACTTGCAAGGCGATACAAAAAAAATAATGGCCTCCACCATTTTACCACTATGTAAAGCATAAAGATAAATTAGCAAGTTTTTTCAGATTCCACTACTAAATCATTCAATAACGATAAAATAAAAGAAAAGCTAAATAATATATTTAGAAAAATCATATCAAAATTGCCTAAATAGATATATAATAGATACATAATGACATAAAAAGCAAAGATACTATATATAAAGATATTATATATTAAGTTGAGGAGATTAATAAATGACATCACTATTTGATTATATTGAAGAATATGGAAATAAAGATTTTATAGAAGAAGAATTTAATGAAGTAGATAATATTATTTTGTCAGCACTATCATATATCAACTTCAAGAATATTGTTTCCCAAAAAAGAGATTATAAAAGTCTTAAGGATGTAGGCATAGCTTTTTTTGACAAATATACCCCTCAAGAAATAACAGAAGAATATTATATTAGTAGGCAAGCTATCAAACTCTTTCAACGCATTAGACATTATAAACGATATCAAAATTTACTATTATTTAATTATGTCTATAAAAAAACTTCTACTACACAGTTTAGTGCCATCTCCATAAAAATAAATAAAAAATTAACTTATATTGCATTTGAGGGAACAGATGAAATAATTAGTGGCTGGAAAGAGGATTTCGAATTAGCTTATAAATTTCCTGTAAAAGCTCAAACAGACGCTATCAACTATCTCAAAAACAACATTAGAATAACTGATAAAAACATTATAATAGGTGGTCATTCTAAAGGCGGTAATCTTGCTCTTATAGCTTCAATGTATGCCCCTTTTTGGATTAGGCCCAAAATAAAAAAAATATACAGTAATGATGGACCGGGAATTCTAAAAGAACAACTTTATTCCAAAAAATTAAAAAAGATCACCCGTAAATATATACACATTATACCAGCATATAGTATAGTCGGACTTCTATTATTACATCCCAATAATGATGTTGTGATACAAACAACGAGGAAAGGAATTCTGGCTCATGATTTTCTTTCTTGGGAAACAGAAGACAATCGCTTTGCCACTGCCACCCTAAGTAGTACCAGCAAAAGATTTAAAAACATAAGTGCCAAATGGTTAGCTGAATACACACCTAAACAAAAAGAAAATTTTGTGGAAGAAGTTTTTGCCATCTTTAAAAATGAAAATATTGATAGTTTGTTAGACTTCAAAGAAAAAAGCCTAAAAGATTTACTATCACTTATAAAAGAAAGTAATAATATAGATGATAGTGTAAAAGAAATGCTAAAAGACTTATTAATCCTGACTGTAAAGGATTATACAGCTAGCACTAAAGAAGTAATCAAAGATACTTTAAAAGAAAGTAAAAAAATTTTAGATAATATTATTTAATAGCACTTTTAAAACATGGAAATTTAAGTAAGGAGGTTCTAAGATGATAAAAGTAAATATAGATGATTATGTTATCCCAAGATACAAAACGATAGGAGACTTTCATGAAGGCTTAGCCGTAGTTCAAAATAGCGATGATTTATATGGCTACGTGGATAAAACAGGAAAAGAGGTAATTGAGTGTCAATATACTATGGCTTTTGATTTTTCAGAAGGACTTGCTCTAGTTTCCGATAATAAATCGTATTTTGGATATATAGATAAAACAGGTAAACAAATAATTCCTTGTCAATACGAAAATGCTCTACCATTTTCTGAAGGTTTAGCAGGAGTTTCTGATTTCATAGGCTTATGGGGATATATAAATAAAGAAGGGGTAGAAGTTATCCCTTGTCAATATAGAAACATTTATGCATTCAGCAACAACGTGGGGCTAGTTCGGAATAGAAATAGGCAGTGGAGCTATATAGATAAAACCGGCAAAGTTTTATTAAACCTTAAATACACACATTGTTTTCCTTTTAAAGAAAATTTAGCTAGAGTTTATGATGATGAACAAAATCTAAAAAAATATATAAATAAGAGGGGAGAAGAACAAATAGTTTATGAGGGATATAATGCCTTTGATTTTAGTGAAGAATTAGCACTTGTTCAAGATAGCAACAGATTATATGGTTATATAGATAAAACCGGCACCCAAATTATTCCTTGCCAGTTTAAATCAGCCTCTGATTTTTACGAAGGTACTGCTGCGGTTGCCAATGAAGACGAAAAATGGGGATTCATCGATAAAAAAGGAAATCAAATTATTCCCTTCATATATGAAAAAGCTACTAATTTCTCAGAAGGCATAGCAGCAGTTACAAATAATAAACGACAATGGGGTTTTATAGATAAAACCGGTAGAGAAATCATAGAACCATCTTACAAATATGCTAAAAAATTTAAAGAGGGAGTTAGTATAGTAAAAAATTTAAATAAGGACATATGTTTAATCGATAAACGAGGTCAGACGTTAGCTGTACCTAAATTATATTGTTCTAAATTAGATATAGCTAATTCTAGTTTTATTATTTCTGGAGCGACACATGAAGAATTATTAGAAAAAAAGCTAAGCTTTTTGTCTGAAATGCAAGATGCTTTAAATAATATTATAGAAAAAACAAAAGAAGATAAAGCAAAGATATATAAACTTTAAAAATACTTATTTAAAGTCTCAAAATTGTTTAATTATTTATACATAATGTTATTGGGGAATATTAAGTATTTGTCCAATTTGTAAGGTATTACTAGTAAGACTATTTAAACTTTTAATTTTATCAACAGTAGTACCAAACTTGTTGGCAATTGAATATAAAGTATCTCCCTTTTGTACCATATATGTCGTAACATTTTCCGAAACTTTAGTGGGAATGTTCAGTATTTGCCCAATTCGTAGAGTATTACTAGTAAGCTTATTTAAACTTTTGATTTCATCAACAGTAGTACCGAACTTGTTAGCAATTGAATATAAAGTATCTCCCTTTTGTACCATATATGTCGTAACATTTTCCGAAACTTTAGTGGGAATGTTCAGTATTTGCCCAATTCGTAGAGTATTACTAGTAAGCTTATTTAAACTTTTGATTTCATCAACAGTAGTACCGAACTTGTTAGCAATTGAATATAAAGTATCTCCCTTTTGTACCATATATGTCGTAACATTTTCCGAAACTTTAGTGGGAATATTAAGCATTTGCCCAATTTGTAAGGTATTACTAGTAAGCTTGTTTAAACTTTTGATTTCATCAACAGTGGTACCAAACTTGTTAGCAATTGAATATAAAGTATCTCCCCTTTGAACAATGTACGTTTCATTATCTTTATTATTATCACTTTCAGAAGTAATACAAGAACTCAAGTTACCGTACAGAATATCAATTAGGTCCCAAGTTTGATCATTAACTATACCTGAAGTAGTTAAGTCATTATTATATTGCAATCTTTTTACAGCATTTTCAGTTTCTAAATCAAAAGTACCATTTACGCTACCACTATAATATAAAAGTGCTTTCAATTTACTTTGTAATTCACTAACTAAATCGCCACTAGATCCAATTTTTAGTGTCGGATATCTAAGTTCTCTATAACTTTTATCAGTATATTCCATTAACATTTGCCATAAATCATTATCTACAATTCCGGTGCTTTCTAAGTTGTTTTCTCTTTGAAAGGCCTTCACACCCTCTTCTGTAGCAAGACCGAAACTCCCTGTAATGATGGGATTAAAATAACCAAGTATTTTTAACTTTTCTTGCAATATTTTTACATTACTACCTGTATCACCCAATTTTAAAGTGTTATCTAACAAAGTATCACCTCATTAAAATATATTCACTAACTATAAAAATATTATATATAATATAATGAGGTGAAATATGGCTAAAGGATATTTAATTGTAAATGTTTATAGTGGCAGTATTGCTAACCCAGTTAAAAATGCTACTGTAACCATTTCAAAAGATGATTTAATGATAACAACTGTCAAAACTAATGAAGATGGCCAAACTGAGCCTATTACATTAGAGACTGTCAGTAAATCATATTCTGAAGAAGAACAATATCAAGTTAGACCTTATGAAGTATATGATGTGACCGTTACTGCTTTAGGTCTTACTAAAACCAAAATTGAAGGAGTACAAATTTTTGACAGTATAACTTCTGTTCAAAACGTTTTTATGACTTCAATAGATGAAAATCAAGAAGAAAATGTTGATCAAGTTACCGATAATACCTTATGGAAAACCTATCCTCCTAATATATCAGTTCCATCCACGGACACAAATTCTGGAATAGCCCTTGCTATTTTAAGAGAAGTATTAATTCCTGAAAATATTATTGTCCACGATGGTACTCCCAGTAACTCTAACGCATCCAATTATACAGTACCTTTTATAGATTACATAAAAAATGTTGCCAGTAGTGAAATTTATAGCACTTGGCCTGAAGAAACTATAAAAGCCAACGTTATAGCAATTATTTCTTTTACTTTAAATCGAATATATACCGAATGGTACCGTAATAAAGGATATAACTTTACTATTACATCTACGACAAGTTATGATCAAAAATATACTAGAAACGGAACCATTTTTGAACCAATTTCCCAAATAGTTGATAATATTTTTAGAGAATATATTAGGGAAGGCATCAGAGTAGAACCACTCTTAGCACACTATAAAAGTGAAACAAATGAAAAAGGTTACCTAAGTCAGTGGGGGTCCAAACGTTTAGGCGATCAAGGATATAGTGCCTTAGATATTTTAAGGTATTACTATGGAAAGAACACCAATATTTATGAAGCAAAAGCAACCACTAGCTATCCTTATTCTTTTACTAACAATTTAGAAAAAGGAGACTGTGGTAGTGATGTATATGTATTACAAAATACTCTAAACTATATAAGAGGAAGTTATCCTGGAATACCCCTTATTGAAAATCCGACAGGCTTATACAACGAAGCTACCTCCCAAGCTGTTAGAAAGTTTCAAGATGTATTCAATTTGTCAGAAACAGGAATTGTTGATTATTCCACTTGGTATAAAATGTCCTATATCTTAACAGCGGTTACAGATATGACCAATAGTATTTATAATTAATTTATTTAAGAATGAACAAGAATGTTAAATGATGATATTATATTCATTGATAAAACACCTCTTAAAACATTTTAAATATTGAGTGTTTTATCTTTTATTTTAGAAAGATTTATTTTCCCACATCTAGTTTACTACATCCCCCTAGGAAGTAATATTTACTACATCCCCCTAGGAAGTAATATTTACTACATCAAAAAGGAAGTAATTTACTACATCAAAAAGGAAGTAATTTACTACATCAAAAAGGAAGTAATATTTGACAAAAAATGTAAAGTGTGATATAATTATCGCACTAATGAGGGGGAGAGTATAATGTTAGATAAATTTAAGAAAATTATAAATTGGAATAATTGTACCGTTGATTCATTATATGAAATTCTAGAAGTATATAAGAAAGAAAGTTTAGAAAATTGTCACAAAGATTTAAAAGAATTTGTCAAAGATTTTTATGAAAAAGGATATGGTATGACAAATCTAAATATTAAAGATTTTTACAAAAATTACTGTACATTAACATTGGCAGGGTTAACTTGCAGTGCTGTAAAAGATAGTAAAAATTGTGACAGACTAGATTTAGCAACACTTAAGCTTATACTTATGCAACAACTAGAGATTTTCAAAAAAATGAAAAATATGGATGAAGATAGTCTTGAGTATTATGCAGATAGATTGTTTTATATCAATTGTTTAAATGAAAAGGAAGCTAAAAAAGATCAAAAATTCAGAAATACTCGCTTATATTCAAATACATTAAAAATCATGAATGATGAAGATTTTGATATTTTTGCTATCGACTTTGAACGAAAAGATTTTGAAGATTATAATATATATGTTTCTAATGGGGAATTAACAAATCATCACAAAGGTGCAAATCTTGTTCGATATTTAGAAAAGAAAATAAAATAAGGGTTAGTATATAAGTTGAAGTATTAATTATACCAACTCTTTTTTCGTAAATATCTTTATATTACCATAATTATATGATACAATTATACCAAGTTGAGGTGAATAAAGTACGTGGTAGTATTATTTTAAACTTTAATTGTAAGAATAAAAGGGAAAAATAATTAACGAGGAGTAAATAATGGAGTTAAATAAATTAAAAAGTGAAGAATATATATATTTAAAAGTATTAGAAGATTTTTATGATAAGGCGCTTAATGAGCATTACAAGAAAGGCACAATAATCAGATACAGACAAGATAACCTACAAAAAAGCTTTTGGTCAAAATCTCTACCAGATGAGTTTTTTGAAAACATTGAAATGTATTCAAACTACACCAATCAAGAAGATCAACCACTTCCGTCATGTGAAAAAATTTATTTTAAAGAAGATTTAGCTATTGATTTGACACTAGGTGAGGGAAGTTATTGGCTTATTGATAGTGCACTATGTAATAAACTAGATTCTTCTAGCAAAATTAATTATCAAGGATACAGTCTTCCTAAAAAGATTGTAAATATGTCAGAAATTGAAAGCAAAGCATCATTCAAAGACATTATTGATTGCCCTATGGAGATAAAATTATTGCTAGCTAGATTGGAAAGAGATTGTAAAGAAATTTCCCAAGTTGAGCCCAATCAAAAATTAAACTTATACTTAGAATTTAAAAAAGGTGACACTTTGGACTTTTTAGACCCATCATTTAGACTTATCTTTTTGGACCAAGAAAGACTTAAATTTTTACAAAAAGTTAAAGTTATTACTGGTCAAAATAAAGCAAATTTAATTGCCATAGATTTTGATGATGAACAATATATAGATGAAGAACATGAACGAGACAAAGAATTATGTTTAACTCTAATACCTGCACACAAGAAAATCTAATAAATTTAGATTTTTTTTGTTGCAAATTCAATACGGGGGGGGGGTATAATAGGAATGAGAATAAATAATAAAAAGAAATTATTTGACTCGGTAATAAAATAAGAAAGTAATAACTAAGAAAAGGTCTTACTTATTTTTGTGATGGAGTGTGATACTGTGAAAAGAAGAAAATATAAGAAAGTAATAGGTATACTTGTTTTATGTTTAGTAATTAGTATAACTATTGGTTATGCTTTGATATCTACTACTTTAACATTA
>CANRBB010000042.1 GCA_947628745.1 uncultured Bacilli bacterium
TCAATAGCTCAGTTGGTTAGAGCACTTGACTGTTAATCAAGGGGTCCTAGGTTCAAGTCCTAGTTGAGGCGCCATTATGGCGAGTTGGTGAAGTGGCTTAACACACTGCCCTTTCACGGCAGCATTCACGGATTCGAATTCCGTACTCGTCACCAATTATGAGATAATGCCCTTATGTAGTAGTAAGGGTTTTTATTTTAAGAATATTTTATTGCTTTAGAAATTTTAAAAGTAAAATTAATTGTTGACATTATATGGACTTTAATGGTACATTATATATGCGATGAGACAAGCAATATAATGAATTTGGAGCAGTACTCAAGAGGCTGAAGAGGCGCCCCTGCTAAGGGTGTAGGTCGGGCAACTGGCGCGAGGGTTCAAATCCCTCCTGCTCCGCCATCGTGAAAATTAACCATTGCGAAAAACAATGGTTTTTATTTATGAATAATGATATTAATATTTTGTGGAAAAGTAAATGGAGAAGATTATGGAAAAAGTAAAAAATGTTCTCATAGTTTTAGCAACTATTTTAGTAATAGTGTTGACCATACTAGTATTTAACGATAAAACGATAGGTTTAGATTATCAGATATTCAATTTAATACATGATATTAGTAAGCAAGAATATCCTCTTCTTTTTATGATTATAAGTGATTTTGGGATTCTTCTTGGTATGATTTTAATGCTAATAATATTGTTAGTTAAACCAACAACTAGACAATTTATTAGTGCTACCTATAATTTTTTAATAATTATTTTAGCCAATTTTACTATAAAAAACTTATTTAGACGGATGAGGCCCGATTGGAGTTTACTATCTCTTGCAGGTTATAGCTATCCCAGTGCACATACCATGATAGGAACTATAATTTATATTTATCTTATACGACTAGTAGCAAGCAATATTAAAAATAAGATATTGCAAATTATAATTGTTATGGTTTCAGTATTAATGATTTTTTTAATAGGTGTAAGTAGAATTTATCTTGGAGTACATTACGCTAGCGATGTTTTAGCAGGATATTTGGTTTCATTAATTCTTTTTTTACTTTTAGATAAAGGAGAGGGTTTCAAAAGTGAAAATAATAGCAGATAGAGATGGAGAACTTTTAGAGTTTTTAGAAGAAAAATTAGATGTTAGTAAAAAAACGCTAAAACAATACTTAAAACATGGCAATATTTATGTGGAAAATGTTAAAACTACTAAATATGATTATCCTATACGATTAAATAATGTGATTATAATAAAGAGTAAAAATAAAGAAGTTATAAAACCTCCTTTTCCAATAATTTATGAAGATGAAAATATCATTGTAGTAGATAAACCAAGTGGTATCTTAACTATGGCAACTAATGATGAAAAAGAGCAAACTGTATATCATATCGTTAGAGAATATTTAATTTCTAAAAATAGAAATAGTAAAATTTTTATTATTCATAGACTTGATAAAGATACAAGTGGAGTTTTGATATTTGCTAAAAATGAATATGCTAAAAAGCTATTTCAAGAAAATTGGAATGATTTAGTTAAAGAAAGAAGTTATATAGCGATAGTACATGGTGTTTTATCAAAAAAAGAAGATACACTTCTTGATTATCTTAGTGAAACTAGTACTAATTTAGTTTATATCTCAAATAAAAATAAAGGTAAAGTAGCTATTACAAAATATAAAGTCATAAAAGAAAGTAACAATTTTTCTAAGTTAGAAATTCATATTGAAACTGGTCGCAAAAACCAGATTAGAGTACAGTTGGCTAATATTAATCACCCCATAGTAGGTGATAAGAAATACGGTATAAAAGATAATGAAAAAAGACTTTTTTTACATGCCAATAGGTTGCAGGTATTTAATCCAATTACAAGAAAAAATATGTTATTTAAGTGTGATATACCTAAAGCTTTTAAATATTTATTAAAATAAATTTTACTAATATTGCATAAAAAAATAAAAATTTTCGCTCTATAAAATAGAGAGGAGATTGTATGACAAATAATAAAGTAGAAATAGCAGGACTTAATACAAAAGATTTGAAAGTCTTATCAGAAAAAGAAATGTATGAGTTATTTGTAAAAAAGAATAATGGTGATAAAGAAGCAAGAGAACAGTTAGCTATTGGGAATTTAAGATTGGTGTTATCTATTCTTAAACGATTTTCTAATCGTGATGTAAATATGGATGATTTGTTTCAAACTGGATGTCAAGGACTTATGAAAGCTATTGATAATTTTGATTTATCTTATAACTTAAAATTCTCAACATATGCAGTTCCTGTAATTGATGGAGAAATTAAACGTTATATCAGAGATAATAGTAGTTGCCTTAGAATAAGTCGTTCTCTAAAAGATATTGCTTATAAATGTGTAAAATTTCAGGATGAATATGTAAAAGAGTTTGGGAAAAGTCCTACTTATGAGGAAATGGCACAAGCTGTCGGCACTAATATATATGATGTTATTTCTGCACTGGGAACTCTAAAACCATTAGTAAGTATGTATGACGTTATTTATAATGATGGAGGAGACGCTATTTATGTTTATGATCAAATAGAAGATAAAAAAAATAATAGTAAAGATTTTGAATTGCAACTATCAGTAAATGATGCGATTAATAAACTTAGTGAAAGAGAACAATTTATTTTAGATGAAAGATTTGTAATGGGTAAAACACAAATGGAAGTAGCAGAAGAACTTATGATAAGTCAGGCACAAGTATCTAGGTTAGAACATGGAGCTATTAAACAGTTAAACAAAGTATTGCGTTAGTAATAAGTAATACTTTTTTTCATATAATTTGATAGGTGATATTATGCGGTTATCAGAATTACAAAATAAAAATTTAGTTAATATAGAAAATGGTAAAAATATAGGTAATATTATAGATGTTAATATAGATTATGAAAGTGGAAATATTAGATCTTTTATTATAGAAACAAAAGGTAGTATTTTAACATTTTTAAATAAAGATACAGATGTAGAAGTAAAGTGGAATGATATCGAAAAAATAGGAGAAGACGTTATTCTTGTTAATATAAGATGAAGGTATTTACTAGATGTAGGATATTATTAATAGTTATAATTGTGGGATATATAGTGGCATTAATTATGAGCAGATGTTATAGTAATAAAGAAGATAAAAGATTAGAAAAATATGCAGAAGTAGAAATAAATCATTTTATAGTTAATTTGATTCAACAAATAATAGATCAGGTTCATGAGGAAAGTTTAGATGATGATAAATTATTTAATATTGTTCGTAATAAATATGATGAAATAGAAATGATAGATTTTAATACTATTGAAGTTAATAATTTGTTAGAAAAAATGACTAAAGATATTGAAAGCAATATAAATATTTTAGAAAAAGGGGAGTATGAAAAATTAACGGTTCATCCTTCTTTTAAGGGGAAAAATTTTACTCGTTTAAAGAAAGGAGTTCTTTTTGAATTAGGTGATGATCTTTATAATAGTAAATTATCATTTTTAAATAAAAATACTAAGGTTCCTCTTAGATTATCATTTATTGGGAATGTGTATACTAATATTCTTACTAATATAAAAAATTATGGGATGAATAGTGCTTATATGGAAATCAAAGTAAAGGTAGAACTTAGGACTAAAATCTTTTTACCAACCTCCTCTAAAGAAATTCTTATAAAACAAGATTTCCCATTAAGTATTAAGATAATACAAGGAAGTATTCCAAGTTATTATGATCAAGAATTGGAGTCAAACTCAGTTAGTTATACTTTACCATTAAAAAAATAATTGTTATAATTAATGTGAAATAGGTTAGACAGTAGTATAGAATTATAGATATAAAGAAGAGGTGAAATTGAGATAAATATACTCAATGTAAAATGAAAAATACAATAAAGATAAAAGAAATAGAATATAAGATAATAGAAGATTATGGAGACTGCGTTAATTTGACGGATATTGATAATTTATATACTTCTTATTTTGAACCATATGATTATATATGTGGAGATTATTCATATGATAAATTGAGATTAAAGGGTTTTAATGATAAGAGTAATGATAATTTTAATGAAATAAATGATATAGGTAGTTATGACAAATATATTAAAGAGTTTTGTTCTTATAAAGGGAAACATTTTTTGCTAAAAAAAATTAAGAAATAGTTGAAATAATTAGAATTTATGGTAAAATGAATTATATATGATAATAAAGGAGGACATAAAATGGGGAATGATGATAAAAAAGTAATGTCAATTATAAATGAAAAAGGTGAAACTGAGGAAGTTGAAATTATAATTGCATTTGAGTTTAAAGATAATAAGAAAGAGTATGTAGTGTATACTAAAAATGAAAAGGATGACAATGGAAACGTAACCGTTTATGTGTCTAATGTAGATAGAAGTGGTGGAGAACCAGAATTATTAGGTATTGATAGCGAAAGTGAATGGAATAGAATTAAGGATGTTTTACGCGAATTGTCTAAACCAGATCAACAGTAAACAGGAGGTTTAATTATGGATAATGTAATTATATTAAATGGCTTATATGAGACAACTAAACCGGTAGTAGGCAAACCAGTAAGAATTAGTCATTATTTTAATTTTCAAAGGAATGCTAGTAAGTTAGCATCAGATGCTAAGAAAGATATGGAAACGGTTAAACAAGCAATAGCAAATAATATTAATGATGTAATAGATATTATTCCAATTCGTATTGATACAAAAATTGTAGCTAGTAGTAGAGCAATTAGAATTAATGGAAATGGAGTAGTAGAGGCAAAGAAGAAGTTTAATAAAGTTATTTCTGATATTGTTAAACCAGTGGAAAAAGTTGTGAAAGATAATAAGGGACATAGTACTGGTATGGAAGAAAAAACTGTTAATTTAGCAGCAAGACCTATCTCTCAAATAGCAAAACCAGAAAATAAGATTTCATTCGTAAATGATGATAATTCTTTGGATAAAAAGTTAGATATGCAAAAGGTAGAATCTAATAAGATAGAATCTAGTAAGGCAGATAGTTTTGTAAAGTCTTCTAGTAAAAAAGATGAAAATATGGAAGCTGAAAAAAGGCAAAAACCATTTGCTTATAATCCTCCAATTAGGAAAGAAAGAGATTCAGTAGACAAGGAAGTTATAGAAAATAATGAACATAAAACTTTAAGTGCTGATATTAATCGAAAAGATGATTATTCGGCAGATACTAATAGTAAAAAAATTACAATGCAAGCTAATATGATTAAAGAGATTAGGGAAGCACTTGAAGAACAAAGAAGAAGAGCAGCAGAAACTCAAAAAAATCAAGAAGAAGCAGCTAAAAGAGCAGAGGAAGCAAGAAAAAGAGGCATGGAGATGGCTCAAAATAAAGTATTGGAACATCTTGCAAGCGAATATAAGGCCTTAAAAGACGAATTAGCTAAAGAAAAGCAAGCCTTAGAAGCAAGAAATAATGAATATAAAGCAAAAATGACACAGGAAGATAAAGATTATAAAGATGCAATTGCTGCAATGTATAAAGAATATGGTATCAATGAACCAACAGAAGAACTTAAAAGAGTAGCGTAAAGTTATTCTTTTTTTTGTGCAAAAGTCTAAAAAATAGCTAAAAGCATAAAATAAAATGAGGGATTTGTACATGAAAAATAAAATAGAATATTACTATAATATAATGAATATAAACGTACATGAAAGAAGTAATAGCTACTATTTTACGTATAATGGTAAAAAATATGTCTTTTTCATTTGTACTAGAAACGTAAAAGAATTAGAAGAATTGTATACAATTCAGAGTAATTTAAAAAAATATCATAAAATAATTTTAAATATTAATAAAAATGTTATTACGATGATTAATAATAGAAATTATGTGTTAATACAGATAAATGACTATAAAAAAGAAAAAATAACTATAAATGATATCATAAATGGTTATAAAATAAATAATATAAGAAATGTAACTTTAATTTTGAGAAATGATTGGTATGATTTGTGGATTAAGAAAATTGATTATATCTTATATCAAAGGACACATTTAAGAAAGGAACATTTAGAATTAGATGAAATGTTAGATTATTTTTTAGGAATGGCAGAAAATGCAATTAGTTATGTGAATGATAGTAATATAAAAGAAAAGAAAGATGATAGAGATGATTTAGTAATATCACATAGAAGAATTACATCATTATATAAAAACGATTTTTATAATATAAAAGATGTCATTATTGATCATCCAACAAGAGATATATCTGAATATTTAAAGTATTTATTTTATATGGAACAAATAGATTACAATTATATAAAAGAGGTTATTAAAAATTTGAATTTGAGTAGCTATGGTTATAGACTTCTTTTTGGGAGAATGATTTTTCCTACTAATTTCTTAGATTTATATGAAAATATTATTAATAATGAGCTAGATGAAGAATATATTAAGTATGTAGTAACGAAAATTTATGATTATGAGGAGTTTTTAAGATTTATTTATGTAGAAATTAATAAAAAAACTAAGATACCTAATATTGAGTGGCTATCTTAGTTAATCTATTTTTCTTACTTCACTTATTTCTGGAATCTCATTGATAAGTAATTGTTCAACTACATCTTTTAGTGTAACATCAATTAAAGTACAATTGCTACAAGCTCCTAAAAATCTTACATATACTATATTATTTTCATATTTAACAAATTCTACGGAACCACCTTCGCTCATTAAAAAAGGTTGTATTTTGTCTAGTTCATCTTTAATTTTTTGTATAATTTGTTCATCCATAAATATCACCAAGGATATTATACTAGTAAACTGAGTATCAGTAAAGTAAATTTTGTAATGACTAATTGATAAGTTTTACTTTTATTTACATAAATGTTATAATAACACAAGAGGGAAGGAGATACCATGGAACATTATGAAATAGGAGATATTTTGACTGGATGCGTAACGGGTATAGAAGAATATGGTATTTTTGTTAATATCGATGATAGTTATAGTGGACTAATTCATATTTCAGAGATTTCATCTAAATTCGTACAAAATATTAGTGATTATGTAGATGTTGGTGAAAAAATAAAGGTAAGAGTTATAGGTGTAAATGATGATAAACATCATTTAAAACTTAGCATTAAGAATTTAGATTATAGAATCAAAAAGAGAAGGTCTTCAATTATTAAGGAGACAGTTCACGGATTTAATACACTTAAGGAAAATATGCCAATTTGGATTGAAGAAAAGCTGATAGAAATTAAAAAAAATGAACAAAATAATTATAAGAGTATTGACAAACATGATATAAACTGATATATTTGATACTGTCGATGGTTATTTTTTGGGCGATTAGCTCAGTTGGTTAGAGCACCTGCCTTACAAGCAGGGGGTCATAGGTTCGAGTCCTATATCGCCCACCATATTGCCGAAATAGCTCAATTGGTAGAGCAACTGATTTGTAATCAGTAGGTTACGGGTTCAAGTCCTGTTTTCGGCACCATTTTTTTTGGAGAGGTAGCGAAGTGGCTAAACGCGACAGACTGTAAATCTGTTCCTTCGGGTTCGATGGTTCGAATCCATCCCTCTCCACCACTGATTGCCTCGTAGCCAAGTGGTAAGGCATCAGACTTTGACTCTGACATGCGCTAGTTCGAATCTAGCCGAGGCAGCCATTATTATTTGATCCGTTAGCTCAGTCGGTAGAGCATTTGACTTTTAATCAAAGGGTCTGGAGTTCGAATCTCCAACGGGTCACCATCGTGCCTGAGTGGCGGAATTGGTAGACGCACAGGACTTAAAATCCTGCGAGAATCAACCCTCGTGCCGGTTCAAGTCCGGCCTTAGGCACCATTATTTTGTGGAGGAATACCCAAGTCTGGTTGAAGGGACCGGTCTTGAAAACCGGGAGGTCATGCAAGTGGCGCAGGGGTTCGAATCCCTTTTCCTCCGCCATTATTATTTTATATCGCGGGGTGGAGCAGTTCGGTAGCTCGTTGGGCTCATAACCCAAAGGTCAGAGGTTCAAATCCTCTCCCCGCAACCAATGGTCTCGTGGTGCAGCTGGTTAACACGTCTGCCTGTCACGCAGAAGATCGCGGGTTCGAGCCCCGTCGAGACCGCCATATATGGCTTCATAGCTCAGTCGGTAGAGCAAGGGACTGAAAATCCCTGTGTCGCTGGTTCGATTCCCGCTGGAGCCACCAGATAGATAGGAAACTCGGACTATTTATAATTCGAGTATGTATAACATAAAGATAACTTGCAAAAAAGTTGTTTTTATGTTATTATGAATATATCAAGGAAACTTGAATAAAATAAAAAAAGGATACATTTGATTGTAGGAGTCAGATGTTATCCCTTATGGGTTGCATCTGAAATCAACAATTGTTGAGATCAGATGTTTTTATTATCTAAATAGTAAGGTGATTACTATGAAGAATAATAGTAGGATTATAATAAATAGAGATGCTTCTCTTTTTGTCATAATGAACCACCACCTTTCTCTTATCTTTTGATAATTGAAAGGGAAAACATCTGATATATTTCAAATGTATCCATGAACATTATACCAAACATTTGTTCTCAACACAATAATTTTATATAAATTTATTAATAAATGATATCATGAAAACATTAAGTTTTAATTCAATTTTATTATATGTAAAAGTTGATGAAACAAATACTTGGCATATGGCGACACCTCTTACAGCTAATCATGTAGTTGTTACTTTAAAGGATATTTATTTGATGCTTATAATAACTTTGTCTTTAGAATAGTAAACTATGATTTAGAACCAGTAGAACTAAAAATTATGGATTATACATTAATGATTAAATATCCAGATGATAATGTAAAAGAAATTGGGTTAGTACTCAAAAAATGTTATAAATTACAAGAATTAGGTGTAAATCATATATATGATTATTGTTATTAAATAAAAGTTGTCGTACTCCTTCCTTTAGGGCATCATTGACGTTTCTATTTTAACTTTTTCGAATATTGATATAAAAGAGTAACCTCTTAGGTTATTTTGATATACTTGTCAAAATAACCTAAGGGTTAATTATTTTGTCAAAAACAAAATATATTTTGAATTAAAAAGACTGAATTATTGCATATTTTTTGCAATTAGGGTATATTATAAATGTGAATGGCGATGGTGTATCTTCGGATCCCATCTGAGCAAGCTGGATGCGTCTAACTATTATATAAATATTTTTAAAAAACTAATAAGTAATATTTTTTATTGATAGTTCAATCAGTTATATTTATAAAAAGTTGTAGATTACTGTGTCACTTGCACAAGATTGATAGGAAACTCGGACTTTTCGAGTAACAATA
>CANRBB010000043.1 GCA_947628745.1 uncultured Bacilli bacterium
TTGAAAATTTGACAAAAAAATAACCATTTTATAATGGTTTGTAAAGATTTATTGATTTAAAACTGATAAATTCCCGGCTAAAAATGTTGTTATCACAATGTCGAAATATTTTTAGCAATTATCATTGACATTTGCTAGGAAGTTACGTATAATCTTATTAGCACTTAAAACGAAAGAGTGCTAGGAGGTTGTAATAATGTTAACCGAACGTGAAGAAAAAATTCTAACCTTAATAGTGGAAGAATATATTAAGTTAACTAAACCTGTAAGCTCCAATCTTATTTGTAAGAGATTAAAATGTTCATCAGCTACCGTTAGGAGCGAGATGAAAGTTTTAGAGGATATTGGCTTACTTGAGAAGACACATACTTCTAGTGGACGTGTGCCAAGTGAAAAAGGTTACCGCTACTATGTAGATAACTTAATGGAATTAAAAAAGATGAATGCCGCTGATATGTACAAATTAAAAGTAATATTCGACAATCATCAACTTAACTTATCTGATACAATAACTAGAAGTTTAGAAGTAGTTTCAGATATGACAAATTATGCCACTGTCGTCTTAGGCAGTACCTCGCACGATAACCTTTTAAAACAAATAGAGGTTGTACCTATAAGTGAGGAACAAATAACGGTGATTATCATCACCGATAAAGGTCATGTTCAACATAAGACAATTATCCTAAAAGACATCAATCACGACGACATAAAAAAAACCGTAGGACTAATCAACAATCTCATAGTAGGAACCCCAATCGATGAAGTTTCCCAAAAGCTAGAGTTTGAAGTAAAACCAATTATCGGTCAATATGTCGAACAGCATGAGCAAATTTATAATGCCTTTTACAATGTCTTTACCGATTTTACTAACGTCAAAGAAGACGTAAACATTGTAGGCAAAAACAAAATTCTCGATCAACCAGAATTTACTAATAGTGACAAAATAAAACAACTATATAGCAAGCTAGACAACAATGATATATTAGAAAATATCAGAAGCATTCACAAAGATAATGGCAACAATATTGAAATATATATCGGGGAAGAAAATAAAATCGATGATGATGTTACTGTCATTAAAACAACATACAAAACTAATAACGATAATGGTACCATAGCCATCATTGGTCCCAAAAGGATGGACTATGAACGTGTTGTAAGTATGCTAGAGTATATCAAAGAAAATATAGAAAGGTAGGAATTATGACAGAAAAAGAAGAAATCCTTGAACCAATTTCACAAGCTGATGAAGATGGTACTAAAGAAAAAAGAAAAGACGAAAAAAAAGAACACAAAAAGCTAAAAGAAGAATGTAAGAATCTTGAAAAACAAGTCAAGGAACTTACTGAAGAAACAGAAAAATTAAGAGCAGAAAATATAGATTATTTAAATAAAGTTAAATATTCTCAAGCTGAGCTTATAAATTATCGAAAAAGAAAAGATGAGGAGATAGCACAGAAAGAGAAATATTGTAACAAAGATATAATATGTGATATTTTGCCTGTTATAGATAACTTTGAAAGAGCAATCAAGTTAGACGACAATGATTTAACAGATGAATTATCAAAATTCTTATCAGGATTTAAAATAATGTATTCTGACTTAAATAATATTTTAATAAAATATGGTGTTAGTGAGATTAATAGAGTAGGAGAGGAATTTGACCCTAACCTAGAACAAGCCCTAATCACCGACAAAGTTCCTGATAAAAAAGATGATGAAGTATTAGAAGTACTATTAAAAGGGTACAAGTTGAAAGATCGAGTTATTCGACCAGCAACAGTAAAAATAAATAAATTAGATTAAAATAATTAATAAAGGAGATAATAAAAATGAGTAAAATTATAGGTATCGATTTAGGTACAACAAATAGTTGTGTATCTGTTCTAGAGGCAGGTGCACCAGTAGTAATTCCCAATCCAGAAGGAGGTAGAACAACACCTTCTGTTGTATCCTTTAAAAAAGGAGAAAGAATAGTTGGAGATGCGGCAAAACGTCAAGCCCTAACCAATAAAAATACTATTAGTAGTATTAAAAGATTAATGGGTTCTGGTAAAAAAGTAGAAGCAGAAGATAAGAAATATACACCAGAAGAGATTTCAGCTATGATCCTAAGTTACATGAAAGACTATGCTGAAAGTTATTTAGGTGAAAAAGTAGACCGTGCAGTTATTACTGTACCAGCTTATTTCAATGACTCTCAACGTCAAGCTACTAAAAATGCTGGAAAGATTGCCGGTCTTACCGTAGAACGCATTATTAATGAACCAACAGCAGCTGCTCTTGCCTATGGTCTTGACAAACAAGATCAAAGTCAAACTATTTTAGTATATGACTTAGGAGGAGGAACTTTCGATGTTTCTATCCTTGAATTAGGTGACGGTGTGTTTGAGGTTAAGTCAACAAACGGAAATAACAAACTAGGTGGAGATGATTTTGATAATAGAATTATGGACTACTTAGTAGATACATTTAAAGATGAAAACGGTATTGATTTATCTAAAGATAAAATGGCTATGCAAAGACTAAAAGAAGTATCTGAAAAAGCTAAAAAAGATTTATCAGGTGTTACTTCAACACAGATTTCAGCACCATTTATTGCCCAAGGAGAAGATGGTGGACCACTTCACTTAGACGTCACACTATCACGTGCTAAATTTGAAGATTTAATTCGTGATTTAGTAGAATCAACTTTAGACCCAGTAAGAAAAGCTCTAAAGGATGCTAAACTAACTAAAGATGATATCGATAAGGTAATCTTTGTTGGAGGTTCTACTCGTATTCCAATGGTATATGACTTAGTTAAAAAAGAATTAGGTAAAGAACCATCACGTGAAGTAAATCCAGATGAAGTTGTTGCGATGGGAGCTGCTATTCAAGGTGGAGTCTTAACTGGAGATGTAAATGATATAGTATTACTAGATGTAACACCATTATCACTTGGACTTGAAACATTAGGAGGAGTTATGACTACCCTAATTCCACGTAATACTACTATTCCTACATCTAAAAAAGAAGTATTCTCAACTGCAGCAGATAATCAACCAGCCGTTGATATCCATGTTTTACAAGGTGAAAGACCAATGGCTGCTGACAACAAGACTTTAGGTAACTTCCAATTAACTGGAATTCCAGCAGCACCACGTGGTGTACCACAAATTGAAGTAACATTTGATATAGATGCTAATGGTATTGTCAATGTAACAGCCAAAGATTTAGGTACTAACAAGAAACAATCTATAACTATAACTTCAAATACTACTTTATCAGATGAAGAAGTAGAACAAATGATGAAAGAAGCAGAAGCTAATAAAGAAAAAGATGCTAAGAGAAAAGAACAAGCTGAAGCAAGAAATGAAGCTGAACAATTAGTATTCCAAACAGAAAAATCTTTAAAAGATTTAGGAGACAAAGTATCAGATAAAGAAAAGAAAGATATCGAAAAATTAGTAGAAAAAGTTAATAAAGAGTTAGCCAAAGAAGACCTTGACATGGATGAGCTAAAAGAAGCAAAAGACAAACTACAAGAAAAAGCTATGGAACTTGCTACTAAAGTATATCAACAAGCACAACAAGAAAATAGTGCCACAGATGCAAGTGAAGTCAAAGAAGATAAAAAACAAGATGATGATGCAGAGGAAGCAGATTACGAAGAAAAATAGGAGTAAGTAGTCATAGTTAGACTACTTCTCTTAACTTTAAGGAGAATAAAAAATGGATAACATTAAGAAAAGAAGTGAAATTAAAGAAGAAGATAAATGGCAACTAGATAAGATTTATCCTGATATTGATAGTTTTAATAAAGATTATATCCAAGTAGAAAAAGATTTTAGCAAACTAGAAAAATTAGCAAACAAATTTCTAGAAACAAGTAAAGATTTTAAAGAATTTTTTATCTTTGATAGTAAAGTAAGTCGAACACTTGAAAAATTATGGGTTTATGCCCATTGTAAAAAAGATGAAGACACTAGTAATGTGACATATCAAGAATTAAGTGATAAGCTTCAATTATTATATACTAAGTATAGTGAAATAACTTCTAATATTAGTCCCCAAATCATTAAAGAAGACGAAGCTAAAATTATGGCATACCTTGATGAGGAAAAGGAATTAGCAAGTTATAAACATATGATTAAGTCACTCTTTAGGCAAAAAAGACATTGTCTAAACGAAGAAAGTGAAAAGTTGATAGCAACACTAGGACCTGTATTAAACAATGCCAGTAATACTTATACTTATCTTACCAATACTGATTTAAAGTTTGGTACAATAAGGAATGAAAAGGAAGAGGAAGTAGAATTATCTGAAGCAGTTTACTCAACCTTTATTAGCTCTAAAAATAGGAGGGTAAGAGAAGAAGCTTTCAAAACATTATATAATGGATATGCTTCTTTCAAAAATACCATTACATCCTTATATAGCAGTATTCTAAACTATGACTCAATTAATGCTAAATTAAGAGGCTATAAGTCATCACTAGAAAGTTATCTAGATAAAAATAACATTCCAACAGCTCTTTATGATAACTTAATTGATGCTGTAAGAGCTAATTTACCAAGTCTACACAAATATTTTAAAATCAAAAAAGAACTACTCGGACTTAATGAATTCCATCTCTACGATGGTTATGTTAGCACTGTAAAGAATATAGATAAAAAATATACTTTTGAAGAAGCCAAAGAACTAGTTGTTAATGCCCTAAAAGTGCTAGGTGAATCATATACTAGCAAATTAAATGAAGCTTTTACCCAAGGATGGATTGATAAATATCCAAACAAAGCCAAGCACACAGGAGCTTACTCAACTGGATCTTATGACACCCTCCCATATCTTTTATTGAATTACACAAATGAATATAATGATGTCAGCACCTTAGCCCATGAATTGGGACATTCTATGCATACATATTTTTCCAACACAAATCAGCCTTTTGAAACAAGTGGCTATGTCATCTTTTTAGCAGAAATTGCATCTACTACTAACGAACTTTTACTAAATCATTATATGTTGGAAAAAGTAAAGACCAAAGAAGAAAAAATGTGTCTTTTGAATGAACTATTAGATTTATTTAAAAGTACAATCTATCGTCAAACCATGTTTGCTGAATTTGAGAAAAAGGCTCATGAATATTTAGATATGGGTAACGTAGTAACAAATGAATACCTAAATAATCTCTACTATGAATTAAATAAAGATTATTTTGGTAAGGATGTCGTAGTCGACGAGGAAATAAAGTATGAATGGTCTAGAATACCTCATTTCTATACGCCATTTTACGTTTATCAATATGCAACAAGTCTATCAATATCTTGTTATGTAGCCCAAAATATTTTAAATAATACTCCTGGCTTTAAAGAAAAATATCTAGAATTATTAAAAGCCGGAGGCAGTGATTATCCATTAGAATTATTAAAGATAATAGATATTGATTTAACTGACAAAAAAGTATTTGAAAGTGCAAATCAGATGTTTAATGACATCTTAAATCAATTTATCGAAGTATATAATAGTTAAGTAGTGAGGTGAGTATTTATGGCAAATAAAAGAGATTATTATGAGGTCTTAGGTGTAAGTAAAGATGCCACAGAGCAAGAAATAAAAAGTGCTTTTAGAAAATTGGCTAAAAAATATCATCCTGATTTAAATAAAGACGATCCAGATGCTTCTGAGAAATTCAAAGAAGCTCAAGAAGCATATGAGGTATTAAGTGATGAGAATAAAAGAAGTCAATATGATCGTTTTGGCCATGCCGGCGTAAGTGGTGGAGCGTCAGGCATGGGAGGGTTCTCATCATATGGTGGATTCGATGGTGTGGATATTGACTTAGGAGATATTTTCGATAGTTTCTTTGGTGGAGGTTTTTCAGGTTTTGGCAGTCGTACCAAAGGAGGAGCTCGTAAACAACGAGGCGACGATTTTCTAAAAAAAGTAAATTTGACTTTTGAAGAGGCAGTTTTTGGTTGTGAAAAAGACTTTGAACTAGATTTTATTGAAGATTGCGAAGTTTGTGATGGAAACGGTGGAATAGGTGAAAAGACTTGCTCTACCTGCCATGGTTCAGGAACAATTACTTCTGAACAACACACCATCCTAGGTTCTTTCCTTTCTAAATCTACCTGCCCAGATTGTAAAGGTACAGGACATACCTATGAGAAAAAATGTAATGCTTGTAATGGTAAAGGAAAAGTTAAAACTCATAAAACAATAACTGTCAATATTCCAAGTGGAACAGATACTGGTAAGCGTCTCAAAATAACAGGTAAAGGCGGAGCTGGTATTAATGGTGGTCCAAACGGAGACTTATATTTGGAATTTTATGTTGAAGAGCATGAATACTTTAAAAGAGATGGAAATGATATATACTTAGAAATACCTTTAACTATTACCGAAGCGACGTTAGGATGCAAAAAAACAATTCCAACTTTATATGGTAATGTTACATTAAATATCCCAAGTGGTATTAATAATTTAGATAAACAACGCATCAAAGGAAAAGGTATTAATAATGGTAATATGTATCTTATTTTCAAGGTGTTAACTCCTAGACGTTTAACCAAGGAACAAAAGAAATTGTTTGAAGCATTAAGTAAAACAGATTTAGAAGACAAAGAAATAAAAGACTTTATGCGCTTTACTTCAAAAAATGAAAAATAATTAAAGAGAGTTAATTTTATAGGTTCTTCCTAAAGGTTGGGTATGAACCATTTTATATAACTCTCTTTTTTAATAAATTAATGTATGCAATATTCTCTTGGTATTATTAAAATTTAGTTTAGCTATTTCTTGAAGTTTTTCTTCGCCATACTTTTCTACAACTTCTTCTCCAATTAAATCAACATCTTTACCAGCACCCTTAGGTAGAGGTAAATTTAAGCTATCAGAAAGCTTGTCAAATTCCTTCAGGAAAATATATCTACTAATTATAGAACTGCAGGCAACAGCTAAGCATTTATCTTCTGCCTTAGTCATAAAAGTAATACCTTTTTGGACATCGTTAATACCATTTAAATATGCGTAATACTTGTTTTCTCGCGCAAACTCATCAACAATAACATACTGACAATCAACTTTATCTTCGCTAACCAACTGGTACAAGACCTTATTATGAAGTATAGCTTTAATTTTATTCATATTTACATTAAGAGAATACTTCTCATTATATTCCTTATTTGAAAGTATTACACTATGGTACTTGATTCTTTTAGCAATCATAGGAGCAATCTTTAAGATTTTTTCATCCGGAATTTTTTTAGAATCACAAACTCCAAGTTCTCTCAAAAAAGTAACATCATCAGTCGTCACATATGAAGCTGTAACTACAATAGGTCCAAAATAATCACCGGTTCCCACTTCATCAGAGCCTACGCAGTTGTAATTTTGATAATTAAACATATCTTCTTCTTTATTATCATCATATACACCCATCATTTCCTGCCACATTAACGCATCAACATCTGCACTAACGCCTTGAAACATAACTTTCCCAGAAGTATAAAGTGTAATTACAGTATCATTATCTTCTGCCTGAAAAACTACATAAGGTATTTCCTTATTTCTTTTCTTATCACTATAATATTTAATCATTTTTTCTTGAGTATCTTTGTCAACCTTAAATACTATATTAGCCATTTATTATCCCTCCTCAGTTGTATTATAACCCAAAATATCATAAATTCTAGAAAAAAATTATCAAAACGCCTAATTTACATCCCCCAAATTGTATGCTATACTGAAAAAGATAGGAGGATTAAAATGAATTTATTTGACGTAATATTAATTATTATCATGTTAGCTTTTGTGGCAGAAGGATTTAGAAGAGGTTTCTTTGGAGAAATTGCACTTGTCATAACTGTGATTGTAGTTACCTATGTTTCATTTACGTTTATGAACCCTCTTGGTAGGATTTTCTTTCAGTACTTGCCAATTTTAAGTCTCCACCTGGTAGGAGTTGAAATAGCTGCCCTAAACATATTATTCTACCAAGTAATTGCCTTTCTTGTAATAGCCATTGTAACTTATATTGCTATAAACATGATCTTATCACTAACAGGCTTATTAACAAAAATAACTGGTCTTAAAAATGTTCTAAAAATACCTCTAAAAATTTTAGGCGGTATTACAGGCCTTGTAACTGGATACATTTTTATATTTTTAGTATTATTTGCTTTTTCTATACCTTTAGCCAAAGTAGATTTATATAGGGATTCAGTTTTAAAGGATAAATTTTTAGACAATAAACTACTAGTTATAGATAGTTTTGCTAACATCAGAGACTGTATAGATGATGTTTACAATTTAACTGAAAAAATTGATAAGGATAAAGAAAGTCTAAAACATAGTGATCAGTATAATGTCGAAGCTATTGACATAATGCTACAACATAAATTAGTTACCATAGATGTAATGGACGAATTAGTAAGAAGTAACAGAATTCATAGTTATAAAGAACTAGATAAATTATTAAATAAGTACAGAAAGGAAGATTAGATGATTATACACTATAATAAAGACAATGTATTTGATGATGAAATAAAAACGGGCAAAGTTATTGTTGACTTTTTTGCTACATGGTGTGGTCCATGTAAAATGTTATCTCCCATACTTGAAGAAATAGGAGAAGAAAATAAAGATATCAAAATTATAAAAATTGACGTTGATGATTATGAAGATTTGGCTATGAAATTTGGTATTATGAGTGTTCCTACCTTATTATTTTACAAAGATGGCAATTTAATTAATAAAAAGATAGGTTTTTGTGATAAAGAAGAGTTATTAAGTATTATAAATGAAATTGGTACCGACCAGTAACTGGTTATGTAGAGTTACCAAGTACAAGAGAGTGAGTAAAGTAACATTGTTGAATAAAACAAGACAACTACTAGATGAAAGTGTAGGAAATACTACTGTTGGTGAAACTCTAGGAGCATTACTTATACTGATAAAACAGTTTGTCTACTAACTGTTAAGAGGTAAATAAAGACTGTGGTATGGTTACGGGCGCTTCGTGGGTAGTGGCATTGCCAATGATGCCACCAACCTTAGGTTCAAACCTGTAATCGACGTAGCCAAAACTAATATTGATTATTAAAAGTTGCAGATTCTGCAATTTTTTTCTTGCAAAATCAATACGGGGGGGGGGTATAATAAAAATAGGGTAAATAATAGAAAGAAATTATTTGACTCGGTAGTTAAATAAGAAAGTAATAACTAAGAAAAGGTCTTACTTATTTT
>CANRBB010000044.1 GCA_947628745.1 uncultured Bacilli bacterium
CCTGTTACTGGTATCATTCCTGAGACTACCATGAGATTAAGCATAGCTTGAAATATAATTTGGAAAGTCATACCAAAGGCTAAAAACTTAGAAAATTGATCTCGTGCTTTTAGGGATATTGAGATTCCTCTTTGTAAAATAACTATAAATAAGCCAATGATAATAAAGGCTCCAACAATTCCAAATTCTTCTGTAATGATAGAAAATATAAAATCAGTTTGAGGTTCAGGTAGATAGAAATGTTTTTGAATACTATTACCAAAACCTCTTCCCAAAAGCCCACCAGGTCCGATGGCATATAAACTTTGGATGATTTGGAATCCAGTACCTAGAGGGTCTTTCCAAGGGTCAACAAATGAGGTAATTCGATCCATTCTATAAGGAGCAATTAATATCAAAATAATTATGCCAATAATACCAATTAGTCCCATACTAAAGAAAAATTTCATGTTAACGCCAGCAACAAATAAGAGAGCAATAATAGAAACTGTTAAGATGACGCCCGTTCCTAAATCGGGTTGAAGCATAATAAGCCCAAAAAATAAAAGTACAATCCCAAGAATTGGGAAAACACCCATTTTATAACTTTTTATAAATTTGTTACTTTTACTAAGGTACTTACTGGTAAAAATAATTAATCCTAGTTTAGCAAATTCGCTAGGTTGTATTCCAAAGGGGCCAATACCGAACCAACTTCTACTACCGTTACGGACGCTACCAATACCCGGTATTAAAACTAATATAAGTAAGATAAAACATACTAACATAATTAAATTAGCTTTATCATAATAAAACTTGTAGTCAATTTTTTTTATAATATGCAGTAAAATTAGACCTATAACGATAAACAAAGCCTGTTGTTTTACGTAATGAAAACTATCATTAAACTTATACTCAGCCCAAACACTAGAAGCCGAATAAATCATAAGTAATCCTATAAAGAGCAAAATTAAAATGGCGATAAAAAGAATTTTATCATATTTCTTAGACATAATATCACCTATAATATTTTATAGAATAAATTATAAAATATGATTATTATAAAAATATAAGTAGTTAATTAGTATTAAAATTAAATTTTAGAGCATATTAACTATGAAAGGAAGATTAGATGGACGAAAATATAGAATTATTAGAATATATTTATAAAACAGCAGAAATGGGAGTGTATACTGTAAATAAACTGTTAATAGAATTAGAAGATAAAGAAAATAAAATAAAGAAATTAGCAAAAAGCGAATTAGATGAATATAAGAAATTCAAAAAAGAAAGTAAAAAATTGATAAAAAAGAATAATTATGATTTAGAAAAAAATAGTTTAATGGCAAAAATTGGTTCATCGATGGGAATAAGAAAAGAAGTAAATAGTGATAATAGTGATGCAAGTATTGCACATATGTTAACACAAGGTATTACTATGGGAGTAGTAGATATAGAAACAAAAATAAATAATTATAAAGAAACTGTTGATAAAGATATTCTAGATTTAGCAAAAAGGTTTCTTAAATTTCAACAAGAAGAGATTGAAAAACTTAAAGAGTATTTGTAATATTCTTTTTTTTTATAATAATAGCCATATATTATAATTATTAGTAATATGATTTTAGAACGATTTAAATTTAATTTGTTCGATTGACAATTACAAACGTTTTTATTATAGTCAAGTTGTTAGAAATTGACTAATAGTGAATAACTAATATATTTATAGTAGGGTGGATGTATGATTTTAAATGTAAGTGGACGAACAGATATTGTAGCATTTTATACTGAGTGGTTTATGAAAAGATATCACGAAGGATTTGTAGATGTAAGAAATCCATTTTATCCCAAACAAATTAGTAGAATTAATTTTTCTAATGTTGATTTAATATTATTTTGTACTAAAAATCCACTTCCTATAATTAATAGATTATCTGAAATAGATAAAAAGATTATTTTTCATGTAACTATTACGCCTTATAAGGAAGATATAGAACCTAATGTTATTTCTAAAAAAGAAATAATTAGGGGTGTAAAAAAAATAGCTGATATTATAGGAAAAGAAAATGTTTTTATTAGATATGATCCCATATTTTTAAATGATAAATATACTGTTAACTATCATATTAAAGCTTTTCAAAAACTTTGTACTTTGTTGGATGGATATACCAATTCTATTATTGTTTCCTTTATGGATAGATATAAAAATGTAGAAAGAAATTATAAAATATTACGACCTAGAGAATTTAAAGAAGAAGATTATAAGCAAATAGGGTTAAACTTTAAAAGAATTGCTGATGAACATCATATGAGTGTTCAAACATGTGCTGAAGAACATGATTTGTGTGAATATGGTTTTATAAAAAGAGATTGTATGACATTAGATTTAGCTTTTAAAATTACAGGTAAAACTAAGTTTAAGAAGGGTAATGTACGTAAAAACTGTAATTGTATAGAGATGGTAGATATTGGTGCTTATAATACTTGTAGGCATTTTTGTAAATATTGTTATGCTAATTATGATGAAGGAAAAGTAGATATTAATAATAAAAAACATAATCCTAATTCTACTTTATTAATAGGGGAAATAGAAGATAATGATATAATTAAAGAAAGAAGATAAAAATTTTATAGGGAAAAATGTTTGATTGACATATGGCAAACATTTGTATTAAAATATAAATTAGAAAAGGTTAATAAAAGAGAATTAAGATAATAATTATAAATGACTAAGAGGAAATTTTGATATAGGTTATTTTGGTTAATAGAATAAGTATGGGTAGTCTGAAAAGCTATGTGTGTTTTGGATGAAGTGAAAGGAATGTGTGGTTAGTATGAGAAAGAAGAGAAAATTAAAAAAGAAATATTTAATAGGTTTAGTCGTTATTATATTTTTAATAATATTTGTATCACTATGTCTAATAATAAAAGGTTGTCTTACTTTAAAATTAAATGGACAAGACAATATAATAGTAGATGTTAAAAATAAATATGAAGAAAAAGGGGCTATTGCGACAATACTAGGGAATGATATTAGTAATAAAATTAAAATTAATGGTTATGTTAATACAGAAAAGTTAGGGGTATATAATATTACCTATAAAATAAAATTTTTACTATTTAAAAAAGAAAAACAAAGAAAAGTAAAAGTGGTGGATAATAAAAAACCAGAATTGATTTTAAAAGGGTTGGAAGAGGCGTCTATATATTTAAATGAAGATTATGTGGAAGATGGTTATGAAGTAAGAGATAATTATGATAATGATTTAACTTCTAAAGTTAAAGTTACTTCTAAAGTGGATAATACTAAAGTTGGTACATATGAAATTATTTATGAAGTAGAAGATTCTTCTTCTAATAAGACTACTAAAACAAGAAAAGTAATAGTTGAAGAAAAAAATATGAATGCTAAAAATGATGTAACTGAGACAAGTACTAAAGTTGGTACTTATATTAAGGGTATTCTAATTGTAAATAAAAAATATCATCTTCCAGCTAATTATAATCCGGGTGTAGATAAAACAGCTAAGGCTAGTTTAACAGAGTTACAAGAAGCGGCTAATAAAGCAGGTTTTAATATTCCGTTAATTTCTGGGTTTAGATCCTATGATACTCAGAAAAATCTTTATAATAATTATGTAGCCAGGGATGGAGAAGAAAAAGCTAATACTTATTCTGCCAAACCAGGTCAATCAGAACATCAGACAGGTCTTGCTTTTGATGTAGGTGCTCTAGATGATAATTATGGACAAACGCCAGCAGGAAAATGGCTTGCTGAAAATGCATATAAATATGGTTTTATTCTTCGTTATCCAAAGGGAAAAGAAGCTATTACAGGTTATCAGTATGAACCATGGCATATTCGTTATGTAGGAAATAAAGATGCAGCCAAAATATATGAAAAAGGTGTAACTCTTGAAGAATATTTGAATGTTGTTTCATAAAACTCTTGATTTTTTTCTTCGAAATAAGTAGAATAATAAATTACTTGTGGGAGGGAAATATGAATAACGATAATCAAGTGTTAATACAACAAAAGAATGAATCTAACGGTAATAAGAAAAATAATCGAATAAGAGTTAGATATTTAAATTTAAATGCAAAAAATTTTAATAAACTAAAAAATTATAGAATAAGGCAGAATATTATTGAGTCACGTCAATTGTTAAGCAAATGTAATGTTATGGATAGAACAAGAAAGATAAAAATAAAGAAGTAAACATATTAGATGATAATGATGAAGATGTTTAACAAATAATTTACAATAATAAATCAATTTGTTATAATTATTTGATAATGAAAGGAAGATGGATAATGAAGAAAATTAGGAAATGCGTTATTCCTGTTGCAGGAATGGGAACAAGATTTTTGCCAGCAACTAAAGCTACGCCTAAGGAAATGTTACCAATAATAGATAAACCAACAATTCAATATATTGTAGAAGAAGCAGTAGCAAGTGGTATTGAAGAAATTTTATTAATAACAAGTCCTTATAAAAACTCAGTTATAGATCATTTTGATAAAAGTTATGAATTAGAATCTAGACTTGAGAAGAATGGAAAATTGGATAAATTAGAAATGATAGATAAAATTTCCAATTTAGCTAAATTTACGTTTATTAGACAAGGTGAGCCAAATGGAAGTGGACATGCTATTCGTTTAGCTAAATCATTTGTTGGAGATGAACCTTTTGCTGTTATGTATGGTGATGATATTATAAAGTCTGATGTTCCAGTTTTGAAACAGCTAATTGATGTTTATGAGGAAAAAGATTGTAATGTTATAGGCGTACAAGAGGTAAAACATGAACTTGTTTACAAATATGGTATAGTAGAATATGATAATGAAGAAGGAAAGATTAAACGACTTGTAGAAAAACCTTCTTTAGAAGAAGCACCAAGTAATGATGCTGGTTTGGGAAGATATATTGTAAAACCTGAAATATTTGATGAATTGGATCATTTAGAAAGAGGAGCAGGTAATGAATATCAATTTTCAGATGCTATGCTTGCATTAATGAAAAAACAAGATTTTTATGCATGTAAGTTTGATGGACAATATTTTGATATTGGTAATCAATTGGGTTATTTAAAAGCAAATGTTAGTTTTGCTTTAGATAGAGATGATATCAAAGATGAATTTCATGGTTATTTAGAAAAAGTTTTGAAAAAGTAAAATAGGGAATTTGCATTATAAATGTTCTCTATTTTTTTCTTGCAAAATCAACACGGGGGGGGGTATAATAGAAATGAGAGTAAATAATAGAAAGTGCAAATATGAAAGCAATATACATTTAGTGCTCACTAAAAAAAATAGTCACTTTTGTTGTTTTCATAGTGTGAGAAACTTGGAGGAATAACATTGTATGAGAAAAAAAAGAATAAATAAAATAATGATAATGGTGGTAATATTTCTATTTATGATAATGGGAATAGGTTACTCGTATTTGTCTAAAACATTGGGAGTTAGTGGTAATGTTACAGTAAAACTTAAGTTATGTAGGAGAGCTGATATTTCTACATTACATACAGAAATATGTAAAGATCATGAGGGAGAGTATTATCCATGTGATAAAATATATAGTGTAGGAGAGACTATGACATATGGTAATGAGAGTACAACTAATGGTGAATTAAAATCGGGGGATGCCTTTGATTGTGATGTAGATGGTGATGGAGTCTATGATAGTAATACAGAAAGATTTTATTATGTAAGCGATTACTATGATACGGTTACTAAGACTTTTAATGATGATTATGCTACTTTGATTTATTATAATAATGTTAGGGGAGGAAAACCTGATAATTTGGCAACATTTGCCTATGATGCCAGTGCAGAGAATTGGCATGGCCCAGTAACTGGTTATGTAGAGTTACCAAGTGTGAGTCAGTGGAGTAAAGTAACATTGTTAAAAGATACTAGACAATTACTAAATGAAAGTGCAGAAAATACTACTGTTGGTGGAATTCTGGGAACATTTACCTATACGGATAAAGCAGCACGTCTGTTAACTGTTCAAGAAATAAGTAAGGGATGTAATGTAGCTCTTGGAACTGGAGTTTTGGGAGACTTTGATAACTGTCAGTATTTATTAGAAAATACGTGGTATTCAGATCCAGGACTAAAACACTGGTGGTTAGAAACTGCGCGTTCGGTTAATTCTGATAGAAATTTTGTTGCGAGTGGCTTATATCGAAACATAGGTCACAATTTTGTGCGTGATACTTCTATTCATGGTATTCGACCTGCCATCGACGTAGCAAAGGATAATATAAGTTTTTAGCACTCTACAAAGTAGTTTATATTTGAAAATGCTTTGCAGTTTACTTTATAGAATAGTATAAGGTAATAAATGAATATGGATAATATTATGAAGTATAAGGGGTAAAGCTTTTATTGGAATAATAAGTAGTAATTTAAGAATTTAATGAAATATTTTTCACAATATTTAGGTTATCAGCAAAAATTTCTGACTATTTTAAATTTTAAAACCATAGAATTAATTGGAGGTAAAAACTCTATGGTTAAATACAAAGTTAATTTAAAATTTAAAGAAAATGGTAAATCTTTAAATGAAATAGTAACTAATGTATTGAGAATAGAATTAGAAAAGAATATTTTTATGACTAGCAAAAACTCTAAAATAGACGTATCAACAGAGTATATTCGTGATTCTCAAAGTGAAAGGAGCAGGAATTAAGACTTATGAATATTCATTTTAGAGTTGCAATTTATATAAGATTGTCGAGAGATGATGGAAATATAGAATCTGATAGTATTGTAAGTCAAAGAAGTTTACTAAAAAGATATATTAAAGAAAATAATTATAACTTGGTAGAAGAATATGTTGATGATGGTTTTACAGGAACTAATTTCGAAAGACCAGCTTTTAAGAAAATGATTAAAGATATTGAACTTGGTAAAATAAATATGATTATTACTAAAGATATGTCGAGATTAGGTAGAGATTATATTGGAACAGGTGAACTTATTGAAAAGTATTTTCCAGATAGAAATGTAAGATATATTGCCATAAATGATGGAATAGATACTTTTTTAGATAATACCAATAATGATATAGCTCCTTTTAAAGCTATAATGAATGATATGTATGCCAAAGATATTTCTAAAAAAGTTAAAACTAGTTTACATTCAAGAATGAAAGATGGTTTATATGTATCAGGCAGATGCCCTTTCGGTTATATGAAAGATCCAGATAACAAAAATCATCTAATAATAAATGACGAACAAGCTGAAATAGTTAAATTAATATTTGATTTAGCACTAGAGGGGAATACCTATCACTTTATAGCACAAGAGCTTACTAGAAGAAAAATAAAAACACCAGCATCCTATTATAATTATGTTTGGAATACAAAATGTACTAATTCATTTTGTGTTAGTCAAGACAAAGGAGTTTGGGTTGATACCACAATAAAAGCTATTTTAACTAATCAAATATATGTAGGAGATTCAGTACAAGGCAAGACTAAAAAGATAAATTATAAACTAAAAAAAACTGTTAAAACCAATCCTAAAGAATATATTATTGTAGAAAATACTCATGAGCCAATAATAGATAGAAACACTTTTAATTATGTTCAAACACTACTTCCTAAAAATGTTAAAAGACCAGAAAAGAAAAGATTTTATTTATTAGATGGACTCTTGTATTGTGGAGATTGTAAACACCGAATAACAATAAGATATCAAAATAAGACAGGAAGAAGTTATACAGTTTGCGATTATTATAGAACTTACTCTAAATATCATGTATGTACGACTCATAATAATAACTATGAAAAATTAGAAAAAGAAATAATAAATTCTATAAAAAACGTATGTAATAATTATTTAGATAAAGATAAAGTCAAAGAACTTTTAAAAAATATAAAATTAAATAATAATAGTAATAAAGTAAAGTATCAAATACAAAGTTTAGAAATGTTAAACAGCAAGTTACTTCAAAATCTTGATAAATGTTATATGGACAAGTTAAAAGATATTATTGATGATAAACAATATATAAGAATAAGTGAAAACATAAAACAAGAAATAAGTAGTAATAATGAACAACTTGGTGAACTGAAATCTAAAAGTATAGACAAAACAAAGCAAGACAAAAAACAAATAGAGGACTATGTAAATAAATTTTTATTACTAGAAAATCCAACTAGAGAGTTAATAATTAATCTAATTGACAAGATAGAAATATTTGATGATAAAACAATAAATATTAAATTTACTTTTAATAATTGTATTTAAGTTAAATAAATATTTTTAGTGCAAGTATTGTGTTGGAGGTATACAAAAATTATTAAAAATACTACATAAAAAGAAGGTATTAGAAATAACGTTTTTATGATGAATAATATTTAAGAATTTTAGATATAAAAGAAATAAAAAACTAAGAATAATTCTATCTAATATTTATGGATAAGTAGTAACAAACTTAAAAATTTAATGCAATATTTTTTATTTAGATTGATGCTATTTGTAAAGAAATTCGATATAATTAATGTAGAAAAAATTTGATGGAGAGGTATTAGTATGATAGGGGAGTATACTTTAAAAACATTATGTGAAAAATATAAACTGAATTCAGAAAGAATTGTTAATAAAAATAATAATATTTTAAAGTTCGGTGAATATCAAGATATAGATCAAACATTGAATTATTTAATTAATGAACTATTGATTTCTCCAAGTAATATAGAAAAGTGTCCGAGTATTCTATATAAAAATGTTGGTAGCATAAAACAAAATATAAATTTCTTAAAGCAACAAAAAATAGTTTTTAATAATATTGAATCTTGTTTACATGTTTTATCTTCGGAACCAGATGAATTAATGGAAACTTATAATTATGTTAAAAATAATTACGGAGAAACTGTTATTAATAAAGTAACAAGCATATTATCTGTTTCAAGAGAGATAATTATATATGTTGAAAAATTAAACATTCCATTTGTTAATAAAGCAGGAAATCTTTCAGTTGCAGTAGGAATTGAATGGGGTTCTACTGAATTAGAAGAAATTAAAAATATAATTCAAAGTCCAGAATTTAAGGAACATCCAGAGATGTTTACTTCAACAACATTAGCACGTGCTAAATTAAAAGATATAAGGGATATAATTCAAAGTCCAGAATTTAAGGAACATCCAGAGATGTTTACTTCAACAACAT
>CANRBB010000045.1 GCA_947628745.1 uncultured Bacilli bacterium
TTACCATAAACAAAAATAATACTACTATTATCATTATTTTATTTATTCTTTTCTTTCTCATAAGTTTAATCCTCCAAGTTTCTCACACTATGAAAACAACAAAAGTAACTAATTTTTCATTGGTTGCTAATAACATTTTGCCTTTCATACTTGCACTTTCTATTATTTACTCTCATTTTTATTATACCCCCCCCCCGTATTGAAATTGCAAGAAAAAAATTGCAGGAAATTTGCAAAATAATTAAACTTTACAAAATTGCGAACTGCAACTTAATACAAGATATTAGACTTCAAGACGTCGATGGCGGGTCGAATGCCGTAAGCAATGCGCGCATAGTGGTTGAACACGCGGCGGTGGTAGCCACCCACATCCCAAACGTAGCAAGAATCGGAAGAGCACGCGGACTCTGTCCACCAATAATAAAGACTAGAGTCTGAGTAATTTGTGTTTTCTAATAAATATTCACATGTATCTAATTCCCCAGTTCTATAACTGCCCACCGTTATTCCACAAGCTTCATTTATCTCTTGAACAGTTAGTAGACGGGCTGCTTTATCAGTATAATCAAATGTACCTAAGGTACCTCCACTAGTAGTCGTTCCTCCAATTTCATTTAGTAACTGCCTTGGATTATTTAATAGTGTTAGGTTGCTCCACTGACTTGTACTTGGTAACTCTACATAACCTGTCTGCGGTCCGTGCCAGTTTTGATTACTAGAGTCGTAGGCAAAGGCCGCTTTATTATTTGACTCTCCTACCTTTACATTATTGTAGTAGATTAAAGTGGCATAATCACTATTAAATGATTTACTTGTTGTATCGTAGTAATCACTTACATAATAAAATCTTTCAGTATTACTATTATATACTCCATCACCATTAACATCACAGTCAAAGGCATCTCCTGATTTTAGTTCACCACTAGTACCACAGTTTCCATAAACAATATTTTCACCTTGCTTATGCCCAGTGCCACTACAATAGTAAGTATTATCTGTTTGGCTACATACTTCTGTATGCAATTTCTCTGCTCTTTTACATAGCTTACCCTCTGGTACAACAACACCTAGATTCTCTTTACATATAGTTGCACCATTCTTTACTGTGACATTTCCACTTACTCCTAATGTCTTAGATAAATATGAGTAACCTATTCCCATTACCATAAACAAAAATAATACTACGATTATCATTATTTTATTTATTCTTTTCTTTCGCATAAAACAATTCCTCCAATTTTTACACACTGAAAACAACAAAAGTGACTAATTTTTTCTAGTAAATACTAACAACGTTTTGCCTTTCATATTTGCACTTTCTATTATTTATCCTGTTTCTATTATACCCCCCCCCCGTATTGATTTTGCAAGAAAAAATTGCAGTTAAGATAAATTTGCAAAATAATTAAACAAAATTGCGAACTGCAATTTAATACAAAATATTAGTTTTTAGAACGTCGATTGCGGGACGAATGCCATGACTGGCGGCATTACTAGCAAAGTCGTTACCCACGAAGCGGTAGCCGTCCACAATCCAGACACAGTTAGAATTGGAAGAGACCGCGGACTCTAGCCACCAATAATAAGCATTGGAAGGACTTGAATAATATGTATTTTCCAATAAATATTCACAAGTATCTAATTCTCCAGCTTTATAACTGCCCACCGTTATTCCACAAGCTTGGTTTATCTCTTGAACAGTTAGTAGTCGGGCTGCTTTATCAGTATAATCAAATATTCCTAAAGTTCCACCAGCTGTTGTAGTTCCCGCGCTTTCATTTAGTAACTGTCTTGTTTCATTTAATAACGTTACTTTATTCCACTGACTGGTACTCGGTAACTCGACATAGCCTGTTCTTGGTCCGTGCCAATTCTCATTACTGACATCATACGCAAATGTTGCCGTGTTATTTGGCTCTCCTGCTTTTACATTATTATAATAAATTAAGGTTGCATAACTATTATTAAATGACTTACTTGTTGCATCATAGTAATCGCCTACATAATAAAATCTTTCAGTTGCACTATTATATACACCGTCACCATCCACATCGCAATCAAAGGCATCCCCTGACTTTAATTCTCCACTAGTACCACAGTTTCCATAAACGATATTATCACCTTGCCTATGTCCAGCACCGCTACAAAAAATTGAACTATTTGATTGACTACATACTTCGATATGCAATTTCTCAGCTCTTTTACATATTTTACCCTCTGCTGATATACCCAGATTATCTTTACATATAGTTAAATCAGGTTTTACTGTTACATTTCCACCTACTCCTAGTGTTCTAGATAGATATGCGTACCCTATTCCCATTACCATAAACAAAAATAACACTATTATTATCATTATTTTATTTATTCTTTTCTTTCGCATAAAGCAATTCCTCCAAATTTCATACACTATGAAAACAATAAAAGTAACTAATTTTTCTCATTGATTGCTAACAATGTTTTGTCTTTCATATTTGCATTTTCTATTATTTACTCTCGTTTCTATTATACCCCCCCCCCGTATTGAAATTGCAAGAAAAAATTGCAGACGAGATGTAAATTTGCAAAATAATTAAACTTTGCAAATTTGCAAACTGCAACTTAATACGACATATCAATCTTTAAACCATTCATGGCTAGGCAAATTACAAACCTATCGTCATCTTTAGCATAATTATTACTCACATATAGGTAAATAGCAAGCATCAAAAATACCACCCAAAGTATCTCAACATGCATTCTCTAACCAACAATGTTTTAGTTTTGAGTCTTAGTATCATGTATTTTCTAATAAATATTACCTTAGTAACTACATTTTTAGGTAAATCAGCTTTAATGATATTCCGCTTAAATTTATTATAATTTGATTTGAAATATCAATATCATTTTTCCTCTCCATATAAACTTATATTTTCAGTAGTACCATCTAATTTAAAGCCAAATGGATATATTATAATTTTTTCATTAACAAGATCAGCTTGTTTAATATCAATTATTCGTTCAATAGTAGGGCTAGTATTTACTGTTATTATTTTTGATTTCACTTCCCTTGTGAACTTCGATGCATGTTCTATTGAATTAGTAAATATAGCCGAACTATAACCACTACCATTATAATTGATTTGCGCTATTGCTTCATCAATATCACTTACTATTATAGCTTGAGGATGATCTAATTTAGTATTATCATTAATATATAGTTGAACATTTAATCCAGTATTTATTATCTTATTTAAAAATTCTATATGTGAAGTGTCTTCAATATATAAATCAAAGTTTTCATAGCCACTAATAATAGTTTTACTTTTAGATTTTTTTAAAATAAGTTTCTGCAAATTATGATCTCCTATACAAACAACCAAATCAATATTAGCAAAATTTGATAATAACTCATCAAAATTTTCAGATATATATATTTGAATTAAATATTTAGATATATGAAATTGTTCTAAAACACTTTGAATTATTTGAATCACTAATTGATTAGTTCCAAACATAAAACCTCTATTGGAAAAGATTGTCGTGTTTCCGGCCATAATATTTCTAATTGTCATTTCAATAATTGTATATGGGTTACCATCAGTAATTACTACAACATTACCACAATCCATTATTTGAGTTCCATATATTATATTTTTTTCTTCATCTTTTTGTGAAAGTGTAACATCACCATATAATAATTCTTCTTTTTCTAAATTAGAAAATATATTATTAATAATACTAAAATCTAATACAAAACCATTATTATTTTTTTTATCAATTTCATTTGCTTGTTTTATTGCATCTTTATTACTGTCTAAAGTTTTTTTCAACTGCACTATTATAGGTTTTATATTCTTATATAATATTTCTTTATCTACTCGCAAAGAATTCGCTATGATAGTATTAATATTATTATCTTGCATGACTTACACCTCTTTCTATATCCATTTCATCAGTAAATCCAATTACTTTAGTATACATTTCCTTTTGCTTCTCATCTAAAGCAGAAATGTCTATTTCCTTATCACTAGCAATTTGATCTAATGCTAATCTCATTTGCATAGCAACCTGATTTTCAATGTCCATTTGCTGAGTCCCATTATCAACATGAGTATTAAATAACAAATCACTAACTCTTAATTTATTACCATTAACATCATATATAATAGCAAAGTTTGAATTCATTACTATTCTTGTTGTTTCTGGATTCAAATCATAGTTTCTTGCTATTTTTGTAACAAGATGTTCAGTATTAACATAATTATTGGTAGAAATTTCTAAATTTCTTGAATTTCCTTTAGTAATTATTTCTAATTTTTCTAGTAAAAGTAAAGATTTTTCCGAAAAATTTGAATCATCATATTCTACATAAGTATCACTATGCACTGGAAGTGTTTCACCATCAAATTCTTTTCTATCATCACGTTCTTCTAAAATATATTGTGTAGAGGAATCATCAACATAAAAATTATTAGACAATTTCACAGGTTCTTCAAAAGGTAAAGGTTTTGAAATTATTCCCTTATCTAATAATAATGTTTCAAAAGACCCTTTTATGTTACTGTATCCAAGTCCTATTGTAATCTTACCTAATCTTAATCCATCATACTGTTCCTGCGTTATTTTTCCATCTTCTAAAAGGTTTCTAAAAATTTTTTCATCTTCTGCCAAAAGTTCTGAAGCTACCATTTTATAAATAGACAATACATCATCTGTAAACTGATTTCTTATTCCAGAGTCCTCTTCCCCTTTTGGAATCCCATTACTCCACATTTTTCTATCTGGTACTTCAATATTATCAAAGCATAAAACATCTTTATTCCTCCATACCCAACTTTGAGCTACTACTTCCCCATTTTTATTAGTTATAATGAATACTCTTCCATTTTTATCAACCATACTATGTTCCATACAAACTTCTGCTCTCTCGCCTAGTCTTTGACAGCAATCACTTTCAAATCCTATCGACATGGCTCTAGGGTCATCCAGTCTTAACATTTCATAGTAATACTCCCCTGTTGGAAGGCTTATTCCACTTTCTGACTCAACTCTAGGAATACTGCTGAAGGTTCTTTGCTTACCATAATTATAAATTGTTTGCAGTTTTTCAAAATCCTCTTGTGAATAATTTTGTAATGCTGCTACTTCGGCAACTTTTTCATTTCCGGTATTAACATTCTCATATCTATCACTATAAAGATCGATATAACTGATTGCTAAATCTAGTGTTAAATTAACATTGGAATACACCGTTTTAATTTTATTAAACTGCCACTGTATAGCAGAAATCTTAGATAAATACTTACTATCACTGATAATAGTATCATAGTTATTTAGAAAAAACTCTCTAAAATCAGGGTCATACTCCAATTTAAAACCACATAAAAATTTGCGGGCCACATCCGGAGTCAAAAGAGGAGAATCCGGATACATCTCCATTATACTTCTAATTAACTGACTAGATTTTGGATAACTTTGAGGATTTATTTTTAAAGAATACGTACCATCTGTGTTTTTCCTATATATTTGACTAAATAGTTCTTTTTGAGGGTCTAATGGGAAGCCTTCTTTCTCTAATGCTTCTCCTAATTTTCGATATTCAATATATCCTTGTGGTACATCATTAACATTAGATGACGTTGGTTCAACACTTTTCAAAGATGAAATATTTTCCATTATATTAGAATAATCCGCACTAATATTTCTAGGTAAACCAGTTAATAAGTCTTGTAACTTTTTAACTCCTCTTTTATCTTGATCAAATGCACCAAAAGAATATGCAAGTTTTAACATAACATCTCTTACTTTTGGATTTTTAGAAAAACTTTGAATTCGCATCAAATTACTCCAATTTGAGCACGAAACTAAAAATTTATCTGCATCATCAATATTAAAATTTTTCATGACAACAAAGTCTGGAATGAATTTCCCACCAGTTTTATCATACCAACCCTTCATTAAATCTACTTGATCTGATGCCAGCATTTCTAGAACTGTTTCAGCACGATTAATTCCTAATTTAATTCCTTTTTCTTCTCCAAATAATTCTAGATACTGCATTAATTCTTTCTTTCGATGACTACCTCTAAGTAATGAAGTAGTTAAGGCTTTGCCTTTTAAAAATGGTAGCCACTCTTTATGTCTTTGCAATACTTTAAATGACATAGGAGCAAGATTTTTATAATTATAGAAAAATTCTTTTAATTTTTCTGGTGCATCTTCTTCTAAAAATAATTCTGGTTCTCTTTTTCTTAAAAAACTTGGTGCATCATCAGGATAATAAGCAATATTACCTAATTTACATTCTCTAACAATTATATCTTCAATTCTTTGTGATATATCATCAACAGACAATCCATCTAAACTACCCGTTGCATAAAAATCAAGATATTTTCCAGTTCTATTTGTAATATCTTTATTTAGATGTTGAGCAATACCATACATATATCTTCCATATTTAGCACATAATTGTAAAAACTTTTCATTGCCAAACATTTCTAATAATTCTAAATCACTATCTTTATTGCCAAATGCAATAAATAAATTTTTATCTTTAAGAATGTCTACTAACTCTGGATATTTCTTTATATCATAGAGACTTAATGTTCTACTATAAAATGCGTTTGTTAATCTTTCTCTCTCTTCTTGTGATATATTTATTAGATTATCAAAATTAACAAATATTTCCGGATAATCTGAAACAAAATCTGATACGCTTGATAAATATGAATAATTCATTTTTTCTTTTATTATTTTATTATATATAGAATTCCTTAGTGACTTTTCAATTGCCTGTTCATTTTCTATTTCATCATGCAAACTAGTTATTGTAATATCAGAAAGAGCAACACCATATTTTGAAACTAGCTGTAATAATTTCTCATTACCATATCTTGAAACATATTCATTTATGAAGTCTACATCCATTGTCGTAATTCTTCCTTGCTTATCAATTAAACTAGGAACACTCAGTTTAATATTTAATATATTTTTATCAATTAGATATGGCATATAATCCTGATGTTGAAGCAAAAATTCTGATGTGATTCTATTTTTATAAAAGGCATCTTTTAAGTCTTCAGGGGCATTAATATCAACAAATATTTCTGGATGCCTATCTCTAAATTCACCCTGAAGCCAATCATAATTTGGAAAATCAGTAAAAACGTTATTTTTCCTCATATTATCTAAACAATTAGCCAACTGATTTAAAAATTCTTCATAAGTTAAACTACCATTTTTAAAATCTATACCCTTTTCTGCTAATGAACTCGGACCATAACTACGAAAGTACCCAGCAAATAAATTAAGCATTTCTAAATCTTGCGACGATTTATAACCTTTATGAGTAAAAAAGCCTGTTTCCTGTTCGAACCTCTTGATATTTTCTATATTAAATGTTTCCAATACTTTTCTTTGAGCTTCATCAAGCACAAAAACCGAATCTGTATATTCTAATAATTCCTTTGCTGTATTTAATTTATCTACAAACTTAAAATTCATAGATGATAACCAAGCTGGAGCATTAAAAATAACTTGACCTTGACTTACAATTCTAAAATCCCCTGGCATATCATCATTTAAAAAATAATCTTTTACAGCACTGCAAAAGTCACTGTCTAAATCTTTACCTTCCCTTAAATATTTGGCAAATAAATTAGCATCATTTCTTTGTGCTATATGGGCAAATATATCTAGATGTTTTTCTAATAACTCTTGAAATTTTCCCATACCATAATTATCTCTAATAAATCTATGTATAGCTGTTTTATCCTCCATAAAGTAATCTACTGGAATATTTTTTAATTCATCATGATAATCAATTAAATCCTGCAATTCTAAATCTCTTTTAAAATATCTTTCCTTAACTTCATCTGGAATATTTACATCTACCAAAAATATATCTGGATTTTCTTTTATAAACATTTCTGGATATTTTTCTATTTCTATCGTCGATTCAGTATTAGTAACTTGTTTTCTTGCAAAATCAAAGCAAACACTCTTTAATTCTGAAATTTCAACTGTTTTTATTTTCTTTAAAAATTCTTCTGGTGACGGTGCATATTTACCCTTTTTAAAACCAAAGCCATAATAACCATCATACATTTTTATCAATCCGTTAACAGCATCATATTCTTCTGATGAATATTTATATAATTCAACTACTCTGTCCAAGCCAAGCGTTTCTAACAACAATCCATTATACTCCTCATAATACATATGAGATTTAAGATTAATTTTCTTTATTTCATCCAACTGTTGATTAGATAAAGACGCTAAATCTTTAATAGTTAAAATCCTATCATAATATTTCCCTTTAAATTCTTCACTAAATATATCGCTCAAAAATAACGAAGGATTGGCTTTAATTATCTCTTCATCAAAGTAATTAGTATTTAATGTTCTTCCAAGTGTTGCTAAATTTCTAACATTACATCCTCGAAAATTTCCGTAACTTCCAAAATCAATTAAATCAAAATCTATATTAGCTCTAGTTTTAGAAAAATCTGTATTATGATTTTCATCCGATAATATTACAAAATCTTCCCAAGCTTCAAATGGAATATCACTTAAATCATAACTCAATAAATAATTCTGAATGGATAAATATCTTTCTATATATTTTTCGTCTATCTCATTTTCATTATAATTCTCATCATTTTTATGGAGTTCTGCATCCTCATCCCATTGCTTAATTAAATCTGCCAATTGATTTTTAATTTGTTCAAATTGTTCCAAAGACATTTTTTCTATCATCTATAACACCAACCTAAATCTTTACTTACCTATTGCTATTTTCCAACTTACTATATATAATAATACCAAATTTATAACGAAAAGTCTTTAGTTTCCAATAAATTTATATTTTGTTTTAACAGATTATAGAAAGAAGATATGTTTATGACTGAAGATTTACAAAAGGTTAGAGATTTATCAATGTTAAGAAATTGTTCTAAAAAATGATTTTTACTTATTATGTTGTATCAATAGATTTAACTAACCTTTATTTTACATAATTTTACTTAGCCTATCAATTTTGTCATTTATCTAATACATACATAACTTATTCAATTCTAATTTAATGGTTAAGTTAGATATACTTGTTCTTAAACTATGAATAGAATTTTT